>NZ_CP199292.1:1697500-1997500 GCF_052495765.1 Aliikangiella litoralis
GCGGTAAATTTTAAGAATAGCTGTTGGCTATGCTTATTACACGCGCACAAAAAAGATCGACGTTTAACCATGTTAAACATACGCTTATTCTCTCCCATCCGGACTGTAACCGTCGGCTCTGGAGTTAGACCAGATCTGCTGACCTTACTTAGAATTAAGCAAGCGCTCGCGGGCTTTCTTTTTAGGCATAACCTGAAATTAGCTAAAAGACTACCGCCGGTGGGGAATTTCACCCCGCCCTGAGAATTAAATTATTTACGGACTAGCCGCAAAAGGATCCTAAAATAGATAAGGATGCTTAGCAAGTCAGAAATTGTTGAAGAAATAGGTTGAGAGTTAGAAGATAGCTAATTAACCTATGAAGATTGTATTTTGCCATCGGTGAAAATTTAAGGAGAATTGAGTTAATGTTTTGCCCTAAATGTAAAGATAGTCGTTTAAAGCCAGCTAAATTGGATGAAGGTTTATCGGCAATGGGTTGCAATCAATGTAATGGTGCTTTGGTTTCTTTACTTTATTACCGAGATTGGATTGAGCGATCAAAAGGTGCATTAGAAGCACCTTCAGTTGAACTACTTAAAGGGTTTGATAGTGAAGATAGCACATCGGCTTTAAGTTGCCCTAAATGTAGCCGTTTGTTGCAAAAATTTAGAATATCAGGTTGTTCTAGTAATCGACTAGATTTATGCACATCGTGCGATGAAGTTTGGTTAGATGGTGGAGAGTGGGAACTGATTAAAGCGCTTGAATTAAGTCAGGAAATGCCGATGGTGTTTACCGAACAATGGCAAAAGAAAATAAGAAATCAGGTTTCAGATGAAGCAAGGCGAGAGCGTTTTCTTAAAATTATTGGAGAAGATAACTTACTGAAAGCCGATGAGTTTCGCCAGTGGTTGAAAGATAATCCTCATCGCCACGATATTTTATTCTACGTTAATCATGAATAATATTGTTAGAATTATCTGTTTTGTTGTTGTTTATTTTTAAGAGTTAAATCATTTATGTCTAATGAAGAATATACGCCAGAACGATTACTCAAGTTTTTGAGGGAATCAACCATTGAAGGTCTACTCAATCCTGCTGTTGCAAAAAGTCGCTTAAATGCTGCGGAGCAGTTGTTTGTTGAGTTAACTGATAAAGAAAGGTTAGATATAAGGCTTATTAATGTCGATACCTTGTCTTCAAGGTTACATAAGATTCAAGATAGTAGTATTCGCCCAGAAGTTTTGGAGTTATATAACAAGCGGTTAAAAGCGGCATTAGTTGATTATTTTTCTTGGCTAGATAATCCTAACTCTTTTTATTCTATTGGTGGCGATACTATCCGCAAAGATAAGCGCTATCTGGCATCTGAAAAAGAAATATCTTTTGAGCAAAAAGCATTAGAAGAAATAACGCTGACAACAAGTGATAAACCAACGGATATTATTGCTATTCCTTTACGTGAAGATAAAGCTGTTTATATACAAAATATTCCATTAGATTTAACACCTCAAGAAGCTAAAAAAATTGCCAATGTGATTCAAGCTTTAGCGATTGATATAAACGAGGGATAAACTAATGAAAGCTAGCCGTATTCTTTTAATTGCACCAATGGCAATATTTGGCTTTGCTGGAATTGCTTTGTATTTATATTTTATCTATCCGGGAATTGTAGGACCTTTTCATGACAACTTAGTACCTGAATTAATCGGTTTTTGTATGGAAGGCTTTTTTCTTGTTGGTTTATTGTCACTAATTCAAACAACGAGAGAGCGAGCGAGAAAGAAAGATTTATGGTTGAGTTTGCGTGGTTCTCTTCGAGGGATATTATCCAATTTAGATATTGCATTTTTATCTCCAAATGCGGAGCCTACGGATTCATTAGTGTTAGAACAAGATGTAAAAATTGTTTCTCATTTTATGCAAGAGTTAGAAGATAATCGTCTAAACTTAAGAAGTATGACTTCACTAAAACGTGAAAGCATTAGTACGCTCTCTCTTGCCAGAGATATGATTCCTGTCGCCGCACAACTAAGTGCTGCACATATGCGCTGGTGGATTGCTATTGTTGATAGCATGCGGCAGTTATCTAAAGCACAAACACGGCAAAGCGTTGAAGAAAGTGTTTATTTACTATTAGAAAATATGGATGAGTTTGATCGGCTTGGTTATTAAGTAATTTGTGTACCGAAGAGTCATTGGCTCATATATAATTTGATTTGTCGATTACCATCAAAGCCCTTTTTGAAAAAACGCTGTAGTATGTTGTTCAGTTTTATTAAAAATGAAAGGGAAGTAATAATATGCATGATATTGCCATTTTAGCTGTCATTTGGTTTAGTGTTTTTCTTGCCTCATTTATGGCCCATAAAACTCGTTTAACGCCTGTTCTTTGGTATTTGTTTTTTGGGGCTTTGTTAGTAAACCTTCAGGTATTACCTGAAAAAATGCCTATCTTTATTACCGATTTTGCTGAGCTAGGTATCATTATTATTATGTTTGCTCTTGGTTTTGAAGAAGATACAAATAACTTTTTAAAAAGTATAAAAAGAAGCTGGGGAATTGCATTATTTGGTGCTTTAGCACCATTTTTAGTTGCTTATTTTATCGCTTTATTTTTTTGGGGAGATAAAAATATTGCGCTTTTATGTGGTCTTGCGATGACTGCAACCGCCGTTTCATTAACAATGGTTTCTCTTAAAAGTGAAGGTCTTAGTCAATCTTCAGCTGCGACAGGAATAATGACTTCAGCGGTGCTGGACGATATCGCTTCGCTTGCATTTGTTGCAATATTAGTTCCCATAGCAACAGGAGAAGCCAGTGTTTCGTTAGATGGTACTTTATTGATAGTTGGAAAAGCCGTTGTTTTTTTCATTTTAGTCACAATCATTGGTGGTTGGTTATTTCCGACTGGTAGTGGAATGATTAAACATATACCACTGATAGGTAAGGTTGGTTTACGGAATATTTTAGCAATGGGGCGAGGAGAATATACGATATTATCTTTGCTTTTAATTGCTGTTTTAGTTGGTTTATTAGCGCATGAGTTTGGTTTTCATCCTGCAGTAGGGGCATACATGGCAGGGTTAATTATTCAAAAAGAGTATTTTGATTTTCATCAAGATAAGGATATTGATTTCTATCATCAAGCAAGAGAAATTATTGATAATGTGGCTTTTTCTTGGATTGGTCCAGTCTTTTTTGTGACTTTAGGTTGTCAGCTCATTTTTGAATTAGAGTTGTTTTTATCTGTATTACCCGAGGCTCTTATGTTGTTTGCCGGGCTATTTATTGGCCAAGTTGCTTCTGCATCATTAGCTGCTAAATATACCGGGAGTTTTGATTGGCCATCGAGCTTGATGATCGGCTTTGGTATGTTAGGACGGGCTGAACTGGCATTTGTTGTGATAAATATTGCTTATGTCCAGCACAAAATTTTATCTGTTGAGGCATTTTATACTTTAATGTTAACCACTTTTTTTCTCAATTGTTCTGTCCCGCTAACGATAAGATGGTGGAAAGGAAAGTTTCAAAGTTAAACGGCATAATACAATCATCAAAACCTAGTTACTCATTAATAAAACGAGTTTATCAGTATTTTAGTTTAAATTAATTTTTTGTACTATTTTATGAATTAATAATTGATTCAACATGTCCTTTTAAATGATGATTAATTTTTTAAAATAGTACTTGTTGATTTATTTTGTGATTCAATAATATACTGTTCTTATTTAGATATAACGACTTGTATTGAAAATTTAGTGATGTTTTGCTGAATAAAGCTGAACTGGGAATATTAAATGAATAATAAAAAAAGTGCCATTTCATCGCAACATAATGATCCTGAGATGCAAGATGCCAATAGAAAGGCACAAGAAACATTTAAGTACTTTTGGCGAGAGTTATCTTGGGAGTATCGCAGAATTGTACCTTTATTAGAGTTAGCTATTGTAAAAGTTGCTTTTCGAGATGACAGTATAACGGAGAAAGAGAAGTCAATAGAATATATGTGGATTAATGACATTGAGTTTGATGGTCGATATATTTCAGGGTTTTTAATGAATACACCGAATTGGTTGACTAATGTTAGAGAAGGTGATCATGTCAAAGTTAAACTGCATGAACTCAACGATTGGATGTTTGTTGTTCATGGAAGGGTGTTTGGAGGGTTTACAGTTAACCTTTTAAGATCGAGAATGGAACCGAAAGAACTTAGGGAACATGATCAAGCTTGGGGGTATGATTTTGGTGATCCTGAGTTTGTAGAATTAGTCTATGCAGATCGGAAAAAAACAACCGGGTTATCAAAATTTTTCAATAAAAATAATGTAATTGAAGAAAAAGATGCGTTAGTAGAGCATCCTATGAGTGTTAACATGGGGGAGTCATTAATTGAAGAACTTAAAAAATCCAGTGAGTTAATTGATTATGTTGATGGTGATGGATGGAGCCTTTTACATCGAGAAGCGCTTTCAGGTAATGCTACATCAGTAAAAATATTATTAGAGTATGGTGCAGATAAAAGTTTAAAAAACAAAGATGGAGTAACACCTATTGAACTGGCTAAAGTATTTAATTGGGAAAAAGTGATCGAACTACTTTCAGAAAAAGTGTTACATTAGCTATCGGTTTTATCTGAAGGGGTCCTATCCTCTGACAGGTAGATAATGTAGTCGGCTATTTGAGGTAGGGTTTTAAAGTTGTGCAGTGTTATTCTTTCAAAGTGTTGCATAAAATATTTGAGTTCTTTATCGTTCATTACACGACTTGATTTTTTATTCTTCTGTTGTAATTTGTTGAATAATTTGTATTCTTGCTCTTGGCGCCATTGATAAACATTATCAAAATTATTGGCGGCTAAATAAATAAAAAAATCAATTTGTTTAAATAATCTTTGGTAATCGTTATCAAGGTATTGATTGACTGCTTTTCGCCAAGTGAGGTTAGAATCTTTTTGAGCCTCTAGTTGATTAATTGGCTGTATGAGTTGCTGTTGCTCCTGAGGCTTACTACCAACACACCATCCTTCAAAGATAATAATATCTGGCTTGTAAAGCACATGTTGCCATTGGCTTGCAGGCATTCTATCATCTAACGCTTTACTAAAGCGGGGAATAGTAACCGTTTTAGAGAAATCTGTCTGTTTGAGTTGTTTTAATGTGGATAAACCTAAATAGATATCATGAGTGCCAGGAACACCGCGCGTGATAAATAAAGGATGTGTTTTTTCTGATAATTGTTGACGTTGTTGGCGAGTTTTATAAATATCATCAATTGAAAAATGTATGCAGTTTAAATTAAATTGATATTTTAATATAAGCTTAAACACTTCAGCCAAAGTTGACTTGCCTGAGCCTTGTGGACCATTTAGCCCAACTAAAAGAGGACTTTCCTGTTGTTTAATAAAGTGCTCATGAATTGCTTGGCAAACTTTTGCATAAACAGATTGAACGGAGATAAGTAGTTTGTTCTTAGGTATTTCTTGTGAGTCGCAGAAGCGGCTGAGTTCCTTTAATAAATTATCATTAATTAAAGTTCTTATTGGTTTTTGAGATTGCTCTTTATCTGTTTTTTTTGAACTCATAAGTGGTGCGCACCGCTAAGATTTTAATACACAATTATAAAAAAGCCTAGCTTAAAAGCTAGGCTAATTAAGTGTACATTATAAACGGTAACTTACTGAGGAAGCGATTCAATACCCATGTTAAATAATGTAAATCCAAAAATATCTGAATATTGCTCGATGGTTTTAGATATTGGTGTACCTGCACCATGACCTGCATTCGTTTCAATTCTGATTAATGTTGGTGCATTTCCTGTCTGTTTCGCTTGCAATTCTGCTGCAAATTTAAATGAGTGCGCTGGTACAACTCTATCATCATGGTCACCTGTAGTGACTAGTGTTGCTGGGTATTGGACACCTTTTTTAACATTATGAAGAGGAGAGTATTGCAGTAAATAATTGAACATTTCTTTGCTTTGTTCTGCTGTACCATAATCATATGCCCAACCTGCACCAGCGGTAAAAGTGTGGTAACGTAACATATCGAGCACACCAACGGCTGGTAGAGCAACTCTCATCAGATCAGGTCTTTGTGTCATAACTGCACCAACGAGTAGCCCTCCGTTTGAGCCGCCTCGTATTGCTAAAAATTTACTGGATGTGTATTTTTTATCAATTAAATATTCTGCAGCACTAATAAAGTCATCAAAAACATTTTGCTTATTTAATTGAGTACCTGCATTGTGCCATTTTTTTCCATATTCTCCACCACCTCTTAGATTAGGAACAGCATAAACGCCTCCCTGTTCCATCCAGACTGCATTAGGAATACTAAAAGAAGGAGTTAAGCTGACATTAAAACCACCATAGCCGTACAAAATAGTAGGGTTTTTCCCATTAAGCTTTATTCCTTTTTTATGAGTGATCATCATAGGAATTTTTGTACCATCTTTTGACTGGTAGAAAACTTGCTCAGAAACATAATCATCACTATTAAATTGTGCTCCAGACTTTCTGTATATAGTCGATTTTCCTTGATCAACATTAAATGAATAAATAGTACTTGGCGTTTTATAATTGGTAAATGAATAGTAAAGATTTTTATCTTCTTTTTTTCCTCCAATGGCGCTGGCTGTTCCTGCTCCTGGCAGACTTACTTCTCGAATCATTTTCCCTTGATAGTTGTACTGAATAATTTTTGAAATCGCATCAACCATATATCGAGCAAAAAAGTAGCCTCCACCCGTTGATGGACGTAGTACATTTTCTGTTTCAGGGATAAAGTCTACCCAGTTTTCAGGTGTTGGTTTGTGGGCATCAGCAGTAACAATTTTTTGATTTGGTGCATTTAAATTAGTCACTAGATATAACTTAGTACCAACATTTTCTAAAACATAAGTATCTGAATCAGTATTGTCCATTATTGTTACAAGTGGAGCATTTGGAGTACTCAGATCTTGAATATAAAGCTCGTTACCTGAAGTTGAAACTGATGCAGAAATGAGTAGGTATTTATCGTCTTCGGTGACACTCCCACCTACATATCGTCTTTTTTGAGCGTCAGTTGCTCCAAATATAACGGCGTCTTGTTTTTGCGGTTGACCTAAGCGATGATAATAAAGCTTATGTTGATCGGTTTTAGCTGATAATTCACTACCTTCGGGCTTGTCATAGCTTGAATAATAAAAGCCTTCATTACCTTTCCAAGAGATACCCGAGAACTTAATATCAACCAGTGGTTCTTCGATGACTTTTTTCGTTTCTGCATCAATAATAATGATTTTTCGCCAATCACTGCCGCCTTCAGAAATTGCATAAGCTGCGATTGTGCCATCTTTAGAAAAGCTCAACTGACCAAGTGATGTTGTACCATCTTCGCTAAATGTATTAGGATCTAGAAATACTTCAGCTTCACCACCTTCTTGCTGACGATAAACAACATATTGATTTTGCAAGCCATTATTTTTGTAAAAGTAGGTATATTTTCCTTCTTTAAAAGGTGAACCTATTTTTTCATAATTCCACAAAGTTTCTAATCGTTTTTTCAACTGAGAACGATAAGGAATTTTACTTAGGTAATCAAAGGTGACTTTGTTTTGCGCTTTAACCCATTCCCCTGTCTCAAGGCTACGATCATCTTCTAACCAGCGATAAGGATCGGCAACTTTGCTATCGAAGTATTGATCCACCACATTGCCTTTCTTAGTTTCGGGGTAGCTAACCGGGCTTATCTGGTTATCGATAACTGATGTGGCAGTGGCTGGTTTGGCAGTTTCAGGGGTATCATTAGAGCAGGATGAAAGTACTGCTGCTAGAACAATTAAACCTAATTTAGGTAAAGTTGGTGAGGTTGTATTAAGCATAGAATGACTCTTTTAGTTAGTTTTATAATCAACTTGAACTCGAAATTAAGATTACTCATCTAGCTTAACTGTTAACCATTTTAGTCTTTTAGTATGACAGGTAGAAGCTAAGCTTTGATTGAGTTTTTGCCTTAATTCTTATCGATAAATCAATAACTACTTAAATATTATCAATATATTGGCTTTCTTATTCCCGGTTCTGGTTAGTTAGCTTTGTCTTTTTGTTATTCAATTTATAGATTTTCAGAGGAGTCTAACAAATATCTTGAAGGGATGCATGTGGTACAAATACGCAATTTGTAAGAAAGTAATTATCAAGAATAAATTAAGTCATAAAGTAACGGGCCTATAGGAGTCGTGTATATCTAGAAAAAGGTACATTACTCAATATAACCAAAGGTTATAAATGGTTTTATACCTGTTTACCGCCAGAAGTTAGAACTAATTGCAATAGCGGTGAGCATTAATCTTGTTGTGAAAATAAAGCGGATCAATAGCGCTCTAGAAACGCTTGGTAGACTTTACTAGGAGCTAGTTCGTTCGACATTGGTCTAAGTTTGTCTATACTTTACTGGTGAAGATCTAAGTGTTGATTTATCAATTATTTTTTGGGGTATAACTAATCAAAAATTATAATATTAGAAAATGTTATAGCATTAGTTTGCGCGCTATTAAGCTAGTCAATAGCCTAGTGATACTTCTAGTGAGTCTGCAAGTTTATTCACAAGAACTTAATGTTAGACAGGTTCTGCGAATGGACAGTATTCCTTCTGAGTTTATTAATAACATTGAACCGCTTAATAGCGGTTACCTACTATTTAGCACTGATGCAGGGGCTCGGTTATATACAGGGTATCGATTTATTTCTGTGTTACCTGATAGCGGAGAAATGCTCGTCCCTTTAAATGGGAATGTTTACTCTTCTTTAGAAGATTCTCATGGCAATTTATGGTTTGCAACTGATAATGGCTTATATTTACTTAAAAAAAAGTCACATCGACTTCAACATATACAGCATAATCCTAATGATGAGAACAGTTTGGGTAATAATAATGTTAGAAAAATACTGGAAGACAGCAATGGATATATTTGGTTTGGCACGTTAGTTGGTGTGTCCCGCTATTCACCTGAAACGGGTCAGTTTAAGAATTATTTATCACGACCTAAACCAAATCAAAGTGGTTTTTTAAGAAATATTCATACCTTGCTTGAAGAAAAGGGAAAGCGACTATGGATAGGGGGGATTGTTGGGTTATTTTATATTGATTTTTCTACTGGTGAACTACATGAAGTAAAAAATGAGTTTGATTCGAAGTACATTACATCAGCGGTTCAGGTTGATGATAAAACTGTTTGGTTTGGTGTAGATAATTTTGGTATTTATGAAGTGGATTTAGATACTAAAAAAGTTGAAAAATTAAGTACCGATTTAAAATCTAAAATCAAATTGAGGTCCAATAATATATGGAGTTTATTTCGAGATAGTTCTGGGCTTATTTGGATTGGTTATTGGAATGATGGAATTGATATTATCGATCTCAAAAAAAATAAAACTTATCATATTAATTATCAACCCTTACAGCCGAGTAGCCTGCCTAATAATGCTGTTCGTATGATTACAGAAGATGAGTCAGGTTTAATCTGGATTGCAACTGCTGGAGGAGCTGCATCGTTTAACCCAGCAACATTTAACTTTGACTTTCTCCGCCATACTCCTGGAAAAACTGACGGTATTAATGAAGCTCTTTCAACTTCATTTGTAAAAGATAACAAAGGATATATTTGGATAGGGACAGAGCTTGGTTTAGAGCGTTGGGATCCGCAAAGCGGTGTGGTTAAACAATATACTAATGTGCCTGATGACGATCGTTCTGTTTCAGCGGGTGTTATATGGAAAGTGCGGGAGGTTGATGAGGAGCATTTATTGTTAGGTACTGATACTGGCATTGATTTATTTAATAAACAAACAGGACAGGTAAAACATTTTAGAGCATTTAAAGCTAAATCTGGGAATGTTATAAAAGCAGGTTTTTATGACTTATTAGAAGCGGGCAATGGTTGGTTTTATGCATCGAGTAATGCTGCGACTATTCATTTATTTAATCCGTATACCAATGAAGTTGAACTAGTCTTTGACTCGGTAGAGTCCCCAAAAACGGTTGAGTCAGAATATTTTACGAGCATTATTCCTGTTGATAAGGATTATATGTGGTTAGGTAGTACCACTGGTTTATATAGGCTTAATAGAAAGACTAAAGAGATTATTAATTTTAATGTTAATGGAAAAAACAAAATTTCTAGTAATATTATTAATGACCTTTATCTTGATCAAGACTCTCTTTGGGTTGCGACAGCTACTGGAGGAATAAATCGTATAAAGATTAAGCAAAACCCTTCTTTCAAAGTAGATTTTTTTTCAGATATTGATCGTTTTGGAACTCACAAAATATTAAATTTTATTTCAAAAAAAGGAGATAAGCTTTGGTTTACTACATCTGAAAATGTTGGTTATTTAGATGTTGTTCAAGGGAGAGTTAAGTATTTTCCTATTTTAAGTGCAGAAGGTAGAAGCTTTTATGAAGCATCATCGTATGCTGATGAACAAGGTTTTTTCTATCTTGGAGGTAACGAAATTATTCGATTTAATCCTGATTTATTGTTCGAAAGCCAATTTATTCCTAAAGTAAGGTTCACAGGTATAAAAAAATTACATCGACCAATGAAAACATTCTACCCACTTTCAATAAAGCAGCCGGTGAATTTTTTCCCAGAAGATAGCTTAATTACTTTTTCATTTTCCGGGTTAGATTACGCCTATCCTAATTTAAATAAATATCAATATAAGTTAAACGGAGTTGACAAAGATTGGCTGTCTTCTGGTACTCAAAACAGTGCAAGTTATACTCATTTGCCCGCGGGACAGTATCAATTTCAGGTTAAAGCATCTAATCATGATGGCAATTGGGGAGAGTCATTTGCTACATTAGATATTGTTGTTCACCCTCCATTTTGGAAAAGCCATTATGCGTATGCATTATATTGTTTTATTTTTATAAGTCTTATTAGTATTTTTGTTTATCTTCGTAAGAAAAAGCTAGCACAGGAGTTAATGGCTATAGAAGCAGTTAGGCAGAGTGAGTCTCGGTTAAGAGATGTTCTTTGGGGAAGTGGTGATGAACTTTGGCAATGGGACTTAAAAACTAACCAAATACAGTTAACTAACAATTTTAAACAAGATAGCGATGCTAAAGAAAGTGTGAGTGATTTTGATACGGTATTTAATAGTATTCATCCTGATGATCAAGAGAGAACAAAAGCCGCAATCGATGAATATCTTAATGGTGAACAAGAGCATTACGAAGCACAATTTAGAATTTTTGATCAAGCAAAACAATCGTGGCGGTGGGGCCTTTCAAGGGGGAGGGTTGTTAAGCGGGATGTTGATGGTTCTCCATTGTGTATTGCGGGTACACGAAAAGATATTAGCGATTTGAAAGATACTGAAAGTCAGTTAAGACATTTAGCTAATTATGATCAATTAACGCAACTACCGAACCGCTCTTTGTTTCAAGAGCACTTAACACATGCGATTAATTTTGCCTCTCGGTACAATGAGAAAATAGCACTGTTATTTTTTGATCTGGATGGATTTAAGCTAATTAATGACTCTCTTGGCCATGATGTAGGTGATCAGCTATTACAGGCGGTGGCTAAGAGACTCAAGAAGCTATTGAGAGAAACTGAGTATATTGCACGTTTAGGCGGTGATGAATTTACCATTATTATGGAACGAGTTTCTAGTCAGGAAAATATTATTATTGCCTTAGAAAGGCTCATCAGAGAATTAAGTCGTCCATTTGAATTATTAGGTCAAAAGGTGATGACTACTGTTAGCATTGGTATTGCAATATACCCTGAAGATGGCGAAAAACCTTCGATTCTCCTCAAACATGCAGATATTGCCATGTATGAAGCTAAAAGAAATGGAAAAAAACAATACTGTTTCTTTGAGTCTAAAATGAATGAGCTACTAGTCAAGCGTTTGGATATTGAAAAAGAGTTAAGTCAAGCAATTCAATCTAAACAGTTTGAAACTTTTTATCAACCAAGAGTGAGTGTTTCAGATAATCAATTAATTGGTTTTGAGGCATTAATTCGCTGGCATCATCCAGTCAGAGGTTTTGTTTCTCCAACTGAGTTTATACCGGTTGCTGAAGAGACTGGACAAATTCTTGAAATAGGGGAGTGGATATTAAATGATGCTTGTAAGCAATGCGCACAATGGCATGAGCAAGGCCATAAGGTAAGAGTTTCTGTCAATATTTCTGCGCTTCAATTTCAGCAGACAGGGTTATTTTATTCTATAAAAGAGGCGTTGAATAACTCAAAATTGCCTGCCAAATATTTAGAGCTTGAAATTACAGAAGGGACTTTAATTCGAAATATGGAGCATACTCGTGCGGTTATATTAAGGTTGAAAGGGCTAGGTATCCATATTGCTTTAGATGATTTTGGTACAGGTTTTTCCTCTCTTGCATATTTACAGCAGCTGCCAATTGATGTTTTGAAAATCGACAGAGTTTTTATTAATCAATTAAGGCGCTCAAAGAAGTCTGTGAGGCTTTCTAGAGCCATTATTAACATGGCCCATAGTTTGGACTTGGAAGTGGTTGCCGAAGGGATAGAAGAGGAGTCTCAATTGGCTTTTCTTAAAGATGCTGGTTGTGAGGAGTATCAAGGCTTTTTGTACGGTAAACCAAGGCCTGCAAGCCAAATATTATTCTAGTTTAATTAGTGTTATTTTAGCTTATTGATAAATTTTATATTGGCCAGACATAAAAAAAGCAAGCTGTTAAGCTTGCTTTTTAATCTCTATTGCTAAGTTATTAGCTTAACTAAGAAGTACTTTATAACTTATCTTATAAAGGTACAATGTTCTCTGCTTGAGGGCCTTTTTGACCTTGAGTAACAGTAAATTGTACTTTTTGACCTTCTGCTAAGGTTTTGAAACCATCGCCTGTAATAGCACTGAAGTGTGCAAAAACGTCTGGACCAGATTCTTGCTCGATAAAGCCAAAACCTTTAGATTCGTTGAACCATTTAACGGTGCCAGTAGTAGTAGACATAATGTGTATCCTATAAATTCAAGAGTAATTAATAGCCTTAATTAAAAGGCGGGTTTGCTGGAAGTGTTGCTATTACTTATGAGAAACAAGACGAGGTACTAAAAACAGACATCGAAACAGTGTGCATAAATATGGAAACGTACTTTCAAGCTCACTGGATTATATACAACTTTAACGATTACGCAAAGCCAAATTGAGAATATTTAGAATAATATGCACTTTTTATTTACATATGAGTTATTTCTTGCGTATTTTAACTAACTTTAGCCTTTTCGCTCGGTTGAACCGAATATATTTGAAGTAATGGTAGTCATCTTTTTGTCGTAACAAACAGGCCGTTGAAGCGTCTAAAATTTGACGGTTAATATTGTTTAAAAAATCATTTTTGAGGTTAACATGAGTATGGTTATTTTTTACTGATGTTAAGTTACAGTAAAAAATAACAACAATTTTAAAGGTAGGTTAAATATGAATATGCAAAACAAAAAAATTAAATTAATAAAAACGTTTCCTATTCTTTTGTTTTTTTGCTGGGCGTGACCTTTGCTGGCGTTTCATTAGCTAACGGTGTCGATAAAGAACAACCAATAGTTGGAGTGGCGGTTAAACAACAAGTTGATTCGAAAAGTTACCTTGGAAAAGACTGGGTGTTGAAAAGTTTACATGGTAAGCCTGTTCGCCTATCAGACTACCAGGGGCATCCAGTCTTGTTAGTTTTTTGGGCAACGTGGTGTCCTTATTGCAAAAAGCTGTTGCCTGGGATTTCTGATTTACATGAAAAATATTCTACTAAAGGCCTTAAGGTAATTGCGGTTAATATTCATGAAGATTGGAAGCCTCATGTGTATTGGCGAAATCATGGATACCAGTTTGAAGCTGTTTTAGAAGGAGATGATGTCGCTAAGAATTATGGTGTTAGCGGCACCCCCGCAGTTGTGTTTATTGAACCGACAGGCAATGTCATCGGCGTGAAATCTTTTTCTGATCCCAATCACCCTTTGCTAGAAAAATTTGCGCAGAAATATACTAAAACCCATTAAATAAAAGTGACCTTACAAATTAAAGATGAGAATTTAATATTTTTAATAAGAGAAGTGTTGATGAAAAAGCCACAGAGAATATTACTGTGGCTTTATTGAAATGTGATTAACAGTAATCAGCAAAAGGATTTTCTGGTTCAAACTTCAGTTGATTTTTGAATTTTTCTAATTCGATACCTTGTTGTGTTATGTTTAAATCATTACCTTCCATAACATCTGTACCAAAATTATAAATAACGCTAAGTTCTCCATTGATAACAGAGTCATCATAAGCTTTTGCGGCTGCTTTAACGGTAACATTTTTTTCAGCATGTTTATCAATGGCGGCTTGCCCATGCTTATTGGTGAGCATTTCCATTGTTACCTGTGGCGATAAAACTAAACCCGTTGCATTATTTCCGCCAAAACCTTTAGAGTTAATTAGTGTTGCTTTCATATTTTCGCCCTTATTGCCTGCAAATTTATGTTGCATACAAAACTCTAAATTAGAGTCATAAACATCATCTGCAATATAATCAATCGTGTTTATTGCGGGGATATACCCATATTCCCAAACACCTAAAGAAGCAACTAACTGATCTCCACCTGCAGCTCCTAAAGAGTGACCAACATAAGATTTTATTGCTGCGACTGTCCATTTTTCAATATTAAATGTTTTTGCGACTTCATTGAGTATATGAGACTCTGTCACTCGGTTTTGTGGCGTGCCTGTACCATGTGCTTGGGCATAAGTTTGTTTTATACCTTCTTCTCCTAAAATGTTTTTTGCTAACGCCATTGCCTTTGCTACCGTTATGTAGTTGCCTATGCCGGGAGAAGATATCGACTTCTTATTGGCATCTGCATTAACAAACACATCGGGTACTGAACCATAAATGGTTGCACCTAACTCAAGTGCAAGTTCGTCATCCATTAAAATAAAAAATTGTGAAGCTTCTGCCATAGTGAAACCTGCGTTGTCTGAGAAGGGACGACAAGCTCTGCGATTATTGGCTTTTTCTGTATTATCTAAGGCAGCAATTTGGGCATCTTCTGCAAGTGCGCCCATTGCCTTAAAACCTTCAATAACATTCGGTTCTATTGGTGCTTCTGCTCCACCTACAATGATGACACGTGCTTGACCCGATTGTATGTCATTTAGTCCTTGTCTCAAATTATATAAAAAGCTAGCACAAGCCCCAATATTAGCTCCAGTTGCGCCAACACTGTTGATCATGTAGCTATTAATAAAGTCGGCTGGCATTTGTGACAGCATGAGTGGCATCTGCTTAGAAGATACTCGGCCACCTTTTAACATTGCTTGTTGGAGCCCTTTACCACTAAATTCATCTAACTGACCGATTGCTGAACCTGCATAGACTGAAATTTGTGAAGGATCGATATGTTCAAGAATAGTACTCCACTGAATACCCAATGAGCGAATTGCATCAGAAGCACCATAAACGGTTAACTGAAGTCCTTTGGGCTGGTTTCGAGATGTATACAAAACAGATGGATCAAAGCCTGTAGGTAATTGAGCCGCGCTAGTGACTTCCGGTGTATAGGTATCTTTCGTCATTACCTCAAGCTCACCTGTAACAGTAACATTGACTAAATTGTTATCAGTGTCTTCGGTGGTCCAGTTAGCGGGGATATTGTCTGGTAATTGCTTTTTAGCTATTTGAAATTGAATACTTTTTCCATTCGATCTCATTGTCGTTTTTCGGTGTAATTCGACCGAATTGATATCAAATATATGTGATTCTATCTGACGAATGAGCGTGTGATCGAGCATATATTGATGCTCATCTTTATCTACGCCCATCAATTTTGCAAGCCCTTCAAACATTGGTGCCGTGTCTTGACTATCTAAAGCTTCATGGACCATTCTACGATAACTATGGTGAAAAGAGCTTCGCCCAGCGGCATTTATTCCGCCAAAACCGACAATAACAGGTAATTTTTTCATATAACTCACTTAGATAACAACAGTATTACAGATGACTGTTATTTTATTTGACTAGTTCATTTGATGTATAGGACAATTAGGCCAACTATTTGTAGGTTATGGCCATGAATCCCTCTATTTTTATTTGTTATCCACGCGCGCTACTCACTAGTGTTTCTTTGCCTATGGAAATGATAGCGGCGGCTACATCTATTGCTAGAATTAAGCGATTACCTAATAGACAGTGGTCTTGTCATGTTGTATCTGCTTTAAATACTGCCGAACAAACGATTCAGTTTGCTAATGGGTTAAATGTTTTGCCATCTTTTAACCTTGATTCTGCACCTCAAGCACATACTATTTTCATTCCGCCTATTTGGGGAAAGCCAGATGCTGTCGTTGAAGGCTCTCCTAAACTGATTGAGTGGATTATTCAACAACATGAGCTGGGAGCGCAAATATGTGCAACAGGTACAGGTGTCTGTTTGCTAGCTCATGCAGGACTATTGGATGAAAAAGTCGCAACAACCCACTGGTACTATTTTAATGAGTTTGAAAAAAAATACCCTAAAGTAAGTTTGCAAAAACACCACTTTATAACACAAGCTGGTCAGTTATTTTGTTGTGGTAGTATTAATGCATTAGTGGACCTGACATTGTACTTTATTGAAAATTATTTTGGAAAAGAAGTCAGTCAGGTGATCGAACAGCACTTTAGCCACGAGATCAACCGAACTTATGATAAGCCTTGGTATAGCACCGGGGCTTCCCGGCACCCCGATGAAGGTATTATTGAGGTTCAGCAATGGATGCAGTCTCATTATTCGCAAAACTTTAATCTGAAAGCGTTGGCTGAAATGGCTAATATGAGTGTTAGAAATTTTTCTCGTCGCTTTAAGGCTGCGGTTGGTAAATCGGCATTAGCCTATGGAATGGATTTAAAAGTGCAGATGGCTCGTGACTTACTTAAAACAACTAATTTAAGCTTACAGGATATTGCAGATCAAGTTGGTATAAAAGATACGGCTTATTTCTCTCGCCAGTTTAAACTAAAAAATAAAATCACCCCTGGTGAATATAGAAAAATGGTAAGAGGGAAGTTGTTTAATACATAAAATTAGATGCTAAAAGTATTAATAACAGTTTTTTAAAGCTTTCCAACGTTTTTCTCTTAACCGCTTATATTTCTTGTCAAAAGCATTTGTTTTTCTCGCTTTTAGGTTATCTTCCTGGCGTTTTATATCTTTTTTTAAGCGGGCACATTCAGAAAGATTTGATGAAGTATTCGTATAATTTCGTGATGGGTTTGGTTGATAAACAGGCTTTATTTTTGGTGATGCTTTAAATTCAGTGGTTTGCACCGTTTCTATCTGTATGGTCTGAGTCTTTATTTCAGGATTATCAGGAGCTTTTTCGCTAAAGTGAACTCTTCCTTCTTTATCGGTCCACTTATACATTTGTTTGGCAGGCACTGTTGACTCTATTAGTTCTTCATTCGCTGTTTTTTCTGTGGTAGCTTTTGGTTGATGCTGATTAGTATATTTTTGGTAAAAGTTTTTGATATCTTCTCGTGCTGTATAAACCGCACCCAATAATAACGTAATAATAATTAAAATAATAACCTTTGCCATATTAGTCTTCTGTAGGTTTTATCTTTGCGTCGCTTTTATTTAATAATACTAAGTAAAGACCCATATTTAGACTAAATCATAGCTTAAATTGTAAATGATTTGAATAATAATAAACGGAGTTTCTTGACTTCGGGGTATTTAATCATTTTAAGGGGTTGGAATATGTGGCTTAAAACCGTTAGGGGAAAAGCTTTGTTTTTGATAAGGCTCTAAAATAATAGAGCCTTAAGTAATGCATTTTATATAATATTAAACTTGATTTTATCTCCAGTATTACAAGTTGTTTTTACAACAAAAGTGTGACTTCCTTGGGGGGCTTTTTGTGAGAACTGAACAGTTACTTGATCATAAAAACTAGCCTGGCCAATCTGTACACCATCGATATACCAGTAAGCAGTATGCTGACCACCGCTGCATGTAACGCTGAAGCTGCCTGTGAAGTAGTTATGATAAGATTGTCCATGAATTGGATAAACAATGTTGACTGGCGCATTGGCAGAAAATACAAATGATGATGAAAATAAAAATAAACCAGTCGCTAATAATTTTGAAAGATTTTTCATGTTTTTCTCCTTGTCAATAATATATTAATAGAAATACTTGCTTTAAATACTGACTAAAATAAAAAACAAGCAAAAGTTATAATAGCAATGATGTACTCAATACTAATTAAACTTTCATTAAATATTGCAAAAAGAGATTGGTTGCTCTTGTTAAAATCGCTTCAAATAATGATTAACTTGTTAATATATTATATTGGTTCGCAATCAAGCATGTTGGCTGATGAGAGTTATTGATTCTAGTATTTAAAAATCAAAAAGGTCCAACCTAAAAAAGATTCTTACATTAGGTTGGACGAAAGGGCACTTTACGTGCTGACTAACTCGGTGACTTCACTTTAGCTACTGAAACTTTAATATCCGAGGCTGGAAAACTTTCGATTTTTCTTTGTAAAAATTGAGCCGTATACTTTTTTAGCTTCTCGCGAGGAGTAAGTACTAATAAGTTTCCACTAGCGACTAATATAAAGCCGGAAATTGTATAGACTGTCCACTCAAAGTTTTCAAACAAACTACTTAATATCACTGCAACAACAGGGAATAAAACAATACTATAACTCGCTTTTTCTGGTCCAATATTTTTTAGTAAAACAAAATAACTATAAAATGCTATTACGGTTCCAAATATTGTTAAGTAAGCTAAAGATAAAATGTAGCTAGTTTTCATACTAAATGTAAACTCAATATTGTTATATAAAGCTATAACTAATAAAAATAGTGAGCCATACAACATTCCCCAGCCACTTGACTGTAAAACAGGCAAGTCATGACTCGAGTTTCTGACACTAATCATATTTCCCAGAGAAGCAAATATAATTCCACTCAACACAAAAATAATGCCTGTTATAGTAGAACTAGCTGCGTTGAAATTCTTCACTTCTGGCCAAAATAAAGTCATGATTCCAACAATACCTATCATTGAACCTATGTAAGTTTTTATTGTTATTTTTTTACCGAAAAATATTCGAGTGTTTACTATGTTGACTAATAGCAACATTGAAAAGCCAATTGAAGTCATTGCTGATGATAAATAAGTTTGTGCTTTATATAACATGACATAATTTAAACTAAAGTTTAACAAACCTAATAGAGCAATATACAAATGTTGCTTAAAGCTAAACTTAAGTGATAACCCAAGTAATTTGCTAAAAAGCAGTATAAAAATAGCGGCTAATGCGAAACGATAAATCAGTGAAATTTCAACCGCTACTTCTCCAAGTTGATATTCTATTGCAATCCAGGTTGAGCCCCATATTAAAACCGTAATGGTATATAAAAACATATTTTTCATAAATGAGTACCTTAATAAGAGTTATTTGTAGCATAACGGTACAAATAGTGTGGTAAATATACGCTTAATGTGTATACTTAACATACACAGAAAAAATAAAATAAGACCTATACAGATGTGAGATTCAGTATTTGCCAAAAAGAGCTTTAGTTATGCCAAGTATGATTCAAAAAAATGGTCAACAGTTTTTGTATCAGCAAGTGATTGAGTTGATTGATACTATGCAAGAAACAGGGAGTTTAAGACCAGGTGATAAGTTGCCTTCATTAAGGAAGCTGAGTTATCAATTGAGTGTGAGTATTCCTACCGTTAAACAAGCCTATGTTGAATTAGAACGACTAGGTAAGGTTGATGCTAGGCCAAAGTCAGGTTACTTTTTACGCTCGGCTAGTATTGATATTTCGACACCTAAAAAGGCTCGCTTCACACCGAAACCTGTTCCTGTCAGGTGCCAGACTTTAATTGAAAAAGCTTACGATACCGTCCATTCTCCTAATATATTGCCGTTAGGAGTTTCCCACCCTGTAATGGCTAGTCCGCCAGACAAAAACCTCGCTAGAATTATGCGTAGGGTACTGGCAACGGCAGGTCCTAAAATAATGGCCTATGGTCCTATGGATGGGCATTTACCGCTGAAACGCCAAGTGGTTCAGCGATACTTAGAAAGAGGGGTTGCTGCTAGACATGAAGATTTAATTATTACTAACGGAGCGCAGGAAGCTCTTGCTATTGCTGTTCAATGTGTGGCAAAAGCTGGTGATATTATTGCGGTAGAATCTCCAACGTATTTTGGTATTTTAGAGTTAATCGAAAATTTAGGGATGATGGCTTTGGAGATCCCGACTTGCAGTGAAGGGATATGTCTTGATGAACTAGTAGAGTCTCTGAATGAGCATGAAGTCAAAGCGTGCATTTTTTCATCTTTGATTAACAACCCAACGGGGTATGGAATGGCTGATGAAAAAAGGCGCGAATTAGTCAACCTTATTGAGTCGAGAGATATTCCGTTAATAGAGGATGATGTATATAGTGAGTTGCATTTCTGTGAGCATGATGTGTTGCCTTTGCAAGCTTATTCAACGAAAGGTTTAGTGATTACTTGTAGCTCTTTTTCAAAGACTGCTGCGCCGAGTTATCGAATTGGTTGGATTTTATCAAACTTTATTGAGCAAAAAGCAAAGGGCTATAAACGGGCTATATCTTGTTCTTCATCATTATTAAACCAATGGGTTATTAATGAATATGTTCGCAGTGGTGATTATGATCGTAACATCAGGCGGTTGCGTCAAGTATTAAAAACTAATAAAGAACGTATGCGGGCAACCATCGCCCGATATTTTCCAGAAAATACCCGCGTCACAGATCCTAAGGGAGGAGGGGTTGTTTGGGTTGAATTACCGGTTGGCTGTGAAGCAATTGAATTATTTCATTTAGCTGTACAGGCGGGGATTAGTATTACTCCTGGGCCACTGTTTTCTGCATCGGGTAAATATAAGCGTTGTACAAGAATTAGTTATGGTGTTCCTTGGAGCAAAGAAGTTGAAGATGCAATTAAAAGGCTTGGAGATTTAACTTATCAACTGTTGAGGCAGCATTGAGTAAACACTGAAAAATCACAATTAAAGTGAGTTTGTTAAATAAGGAAAATAATATGAATAAGGTTGCCCAATGTATATGTGGCGCTGTTAAGCTTGAAGTGAGTAGTCGAAGCAATGAGATAGGTGCTTGTCACTGTACTACTTGTCGGCGTTGGTCTGGAGGTCCGCTATTAGCTGTTGATTGTCAGGATAATGTTACTATTAATGCTGAAGATAAAGTGACTATATTTAATTCATCTGACTGGGCTGAGCGAGGCTTTTGTAACCAATGTGGAACTCATTTGTTTTATCGCATCAAGCAAAATAACCAATATATTGTACCTGTTGGTTTATTTGATGATGCTGAATCTTTTAGTTTTGGCCATCAGGTTTTTATTGATGAAAAGCCGGACTACTATGACTTTGCTAATTCAACTAAAAATATGACCGGAGAAGACGTTTTTGCTATGTATGCTCAACCTGATAGTTAATCGTTTGCGGTAATGTGAATATTTACCCATACAATATTTTATTAAGGGAGGCTAATAATTTCGAATAAAATATTCGCTAAAAGCGTGCTTCTTCTACAAAATATTAAACAGCTCCATATCATCTGTAACATTTGATTGAATATTCTAACCAATATTAGTTAGTATGTTGGAACTATTTGAATTGTGGGAGATATGAGTGTTTATTAGGCAAAAAACTTTACTCATTGGTTTGTTAACGAGTTTACTGTGTTTTACTGCTAGTTTTGATGTGCAAGGAAACTCTTCTGTTGCTGCGTCTATTAATGGTGACGTTATTACATATAAAGAGATAGATAAAGCCAACAAAATTGCAATTTATGAAGCTGAAAAGAAGCTTTATGAACTTCGCATGGGGAAACTTAAAGAGATTTTAATTCCTAAATTGATTCAGCTCGATCCATTGAGTAAAAACATGGACGAAAATGAATATATTACCCAACATATAGTCAAAGCGGCTGATATTTCAGAAGAACAAGTTCTTGAATTTGCTAAAAAGCAGAAAATTCCAGACGATAAAATTAATGAGGAGTTAAAGCAACGAATTCGTCAATATTTAAATGGACAAAAAATAACTCAGCGATTAAATATCTGGTTCAATGAACAAATTAAGAAACATAAAGTAACCATTAATTTAGCAGAGCCAGATGAACCTATGTTTGATGTTGAAGTAGGCAATGCTCCTTATTTAGGTAAAAAGAATGCTCCGATTACAATAATAGAGTATTCTGACTTTGAATGCCCTTATTGCGCTAGAGCTCATGATACAGTTAAAGCTTTATTGAAAAAGTACGATGATAAAATTCTATTCGCTTATAAACATTTTCCCTTAGATTTTCATCCTAATGCGCAAAAAGCTGCCGAAGCGAGTTTGTGCGCGAATGAACAGAGTTCAGAATTTTTTTGGAAATTACATGATGAAATGTTAGCTGATTATAGAAACCTTTCACTTGGCGTTATAAAAGATAAGGCTAAAGCGATTGGTTTAGACACAGAAAAATTTTCTCAGTGTTTAGCTAATGATCAATATGCATCGCAAGTTAAAGCTGATTTAGATGAGGGGAAATCTCTAGGAGTTAGTGCAACACCTGCATTTTTCATTAATGGCGTGCTAATTAATGGTGCGCAGCCTTTAGAAGTTTTTGAAGAGAAAATCGAGAAAATATTAGCAAAATAATTTTGTTATTTTTAAATAGTGCTTTTATTTGTCAGTGTGTTTGGAATTAGTAAAATAACACTGAGGCCACCATTTTTTCTATTGCTGATAATTATTTTTCCTCCGTGTGCTTCAATAATTTCTTTGCATAAAGGTAAGCCTAAGCCCGTGCCTTGAGACTTGGTTGAGTAAAAAGGAAGTAGGGCGTTTTTTAGGTTTTTTTCTGACATTCCTTTTCCTCGATCGGTTATTTTTATTTCTGTCAGATTATCTTTAAATTCGATTGTTAGTTTTATTGCATGTTTATTTGAACCAGATTCATGCGCATTTTTTATTAAATTGATAATGACTTGTTGTAGTTGACTAGGGTCACAATCAACCGTTTTTTGTTTATCTTGGCACTCTATAGTAAAGTCTTTGATTTTTTTTAAGTTTTCTAGAAATGGATAGGCTTCAATGGGTTTTATTATCGGTTGAGGAAGCCTGGAGAATTTGGCATACCCTTCAATAAAACTTTGTAAATATTTAGCTCTTTCTTCAATGGTAATAAAAATATGATTGATTTTGTTTAATTCGGGCTGATTTGATAGAAGTTGGCCAGAATAGGCGAGAGAAGATATTGGTGCTAAGGAGTTATTTAACTCATGGCTAATTAAACGGATGACTTTTTTCCAAGTGTTAACTTCTTGTCGACTAATTTCTTTGGTTAGCTTCTTAAATAAGTAAAGTTGATGTTTTTTGCTGTTAAGGAGGAAGTTATTTTGTGTTAAATGATAAGTTTCATATGAATCTTCTTCGATGACATTAAATAGTCCACTTAAACCGGAGTCAACAGCTTGAGAAAAAGGTTTTGCTTGTGCTTGCAATAGCGATTTAAAGTTTAAACCATTGATTGCTTTACCTGAATGAAATAACTGACGAGCAGCATTGTTACTATAAATAATCGCGTTTGAATCATCTACTAAAACTAAACACAATGGCGTTGTTTGAATGACTGTATCTAATAGTAATTCGCGCTGATAAAGGTAGACTCGTTCATCTCTGAGAGTTTCACTAACCTTATTGTAAACGTCGACTAAATCGCCTAGTTCATCGTTGCGTGTTTTGGCTAACGAAATACTAAAGTCATGATCTAAAAAGTTATGGAAGCCATCATGTAGGGCAGTTAATATTTTGTTAATAGGATGCATATAGTAGTTAAGTATAATAATACATGCTGGTAGTGTGATTGTTATTGTGAGTAATGCAGACAGCCAGATTTGATTGATGACTATTTGAATAACACAAAATATTGAAACAATTGCAATAATCAAAATAAAAAGAAGGATACTCAATTGAGCTTCTAAGCTTAATTTTTTGTTCAAAGGTTGCTCCGATGTTTATCTGTTTTTTCTAAAACGATATATTTTATGAGTCTTTTTTGTCAATACCATACTTATTCATTCGGCGATAGAGAGATTGTCTACTAAGACCTAGTTGTTTGGCTGTTTGTGATATATTGTTCCGATTTGCTTGTAAAATCTGGGTAAGGGTTTCTTTATCGGGTTCTATGACAGTTGGTATTTTTTTATCTTTTTTTATTTCAGGTAATCCTAAGTTAAATACTTCGATTTTTTTATTTTGAGCAAGCAAGCTTGCTCGTTGGACTACATTTTCTAGCTCTCTTACGTTACCAGGCCAATGGTAACTGAGTAATGTGTTCTCTGCATCTTTAGAAAGAGTGAGGTCTTCTGGCATAAAATGTAAAGTTAAAGGAAGAATATCATCTACTCTTTGAGATAAGGGAGGCGCTTTTATTTCTATTACGTTTAACCGATAGTAAAGATCTTCGCGAAAATTACCATTTTCTATTTCTTTGAGTAAGTTTGCATTGGTTGCACTTATAATTCTAACGTCAACTTTTAAGGTTTCAGAGCTACCTAGTCTTTCAAATTCGCCGGTTTGTATCACTCTTAATAGTTTTACCTGACCAGATAATGGCAAGTTGCCTATTTCATCAAGAAATAATGTGCCACCATCAGCCATTTCAAAACGGCCAATTCTTCTTTTTTTTGCGCCGGTAAAAGCACCTGCTTCTGCGCCAAATAATTCAGCTTCTAGTAGTTCTATAGGTAATGCGCCTACATTAACTTTAACAAAAGGCTTATCTTGTACACCTGAGTTCGCTTGTATAACTTCTGCAATTTTTTCTTTTCCACTACCATTGGGACCAGTAATTAAAACAGGTATATTAGCATGAGCAATCTGGGTAGCCATGGTGAGACTTTGTAGCATTGCTTCGCTACAAAAAATTGTGCCACACAGGTTAAATTGAGCCGATAGCGTCGAAGTTTGTTGTGATTTTTCACTTAATAGTGTATTTGTTTGTTGGCGTAATTGACTTAATTCCATTAAATTTTTAATAGTAGCAATGAGTTTATTATCATCCCACGGCTTTGTCAGGTAGTCTGCCGCTCCTGCTTTAACTAATTCAACTGCCATTTCAATGTTTCCCCATGCCGTTAATAGTATTACTGGTATATCTGGGTAGGTTGCATTAATGGTGTTAAATAATGTTCGACCTTCTTCTCCTGAAGTAGTATCTTCTGAAAAATTCATATCTTGAATCACCAGGCTAATATCATTGGTTTGTAAAAGCCTGAGACCTTCTTGAGGCGAATCTGCATGTAACATACTGATGTCGTAAATTGAAAAAAGAACGTCAAGCGCAGTGGCTATTCCTTGGTTATCATCAATAACTAATATTTGGCTCATTGAGTTAGACTCATTTTATTAAATTTTATTAGGATGGCTTCAACCATTAAAGCATGCTTTAACCTGATTAATAAGGTTATTTTAATTGAGAAATACAGCTAATTCCATGTTGGGATTAACTGCTAATATCAAATTTTCTTCGTTCAAAAAGTTCACTTATATACTTTGGGTTGCTATTGCTGGTGATAATGATGATGCTTTTCTAGCTGGCACCCAAACCGAGAATATTCCAGTGATTATCATTATGATAATTCCGGTTGGTATATACAGCCAATTAATTGGTGCTAACTGAAAAGTATCAACCAAATAAATATTAATACCAATAGTTAAAGCTGAACCTATGGTAACACCAATTAAGGTCAGTAAAATATTTTCAGTCATAAAATAGCGTAAAATATCAATTTTACAGGCACCTAGAGCACGTCGAGTACCTATCTGTTTTCTTCTTTGATTGATATTAAAACTCACAATGCCGACAATGCCTAGTGCTGTGATAATGATAAGTAAACTAATCACTACCCAAAGAATTTTAGCCATTGCACTATCACCTTGATAACTTTGTGCTTTTAGCTCCTCAAGAGTACGAATATGAGTAATTACTCGATTGGGGTTTCTCTCTAATAATATTTTTTCAACATTGCGTAAAATTTCGCTACGCATTCCTTTTTCTGTTCTTATTAGCACTCGTTTAAACTGGCTTAACTCGACAACCGGCATGATGACATTATCGTGAAATCGAGAGTCATGTACCCATGAACCCGACATGGTTTTAATAATACCAACCACTTTGCTGCTTTTTCCCCAAAAATAAATCGTTTTTCCTAATGGATCTTCACCAGGATATAGCTTATCAGCTAAATGTTTATTAATAATGATTGCATTCACTTTCGGTAGTTTACTTGTGAATTCGATTTCACTTTCGGTAAAATTACGCCCTGATAATAATTCTAATCCCATAGTATTTATCAGATGGTGATCACCTCTAAAAAGACCAGCCCCATGATTGATTAAATTATCTGCATTTTCTTGAGAGGATGAGAACAGTGATGAGTCGCCACTACCACTAAGTGGAACTTGGTTGATCATTAATGCATCTCTTATGCCGGGAGTGTTGCGTAACAATTGAATATCTTGCCGGTAGTTTTGTTCAAAAGTTGATTTATCTTCATAACTATTGATATTTAAAGCGATCAGGTTTTTTTCATCTAACCCACTTTCTCTATCCATCATTGCTATTCGTTGTTGAATAATACTGATTGAATTAACAACAACAGCAAAAGTGATTGCAATTTGCAGCACTATGAGTAGCGTACTGCTTTTGTGTCTTAACAATGCACTGAGTATTGGTCTTATTTCAAGCATAGTGATATCGCCTATTGTGTTTTAAGATAAAGAGAAGGGTTGGTTTGGCAAATTTTCCATGCTGGATAAATGCCTGCGATTAGACTTGAGCCTAATGAAAGTAAGATTGCAACGACAATTAGTGTTGTATCCATGTAAACCAATTGATGGTATTCAGGGTAGAGTTCTTTGACGCTCAATAAACCCAATTGACCTAGCAATAAGCCCAAAAGGCCACCAGTTAAACCAATTAAACTTACATCGACTAAATGCTGTATAAAAACTTCTTTGCGACTGGCACCAAGTGCTCGTCTTACTCCAACTTCAGGGGCGCGTCGTAAAAATTTTGCTAATAAAAGTCCTATTGTATTGAGCATGCAAACAGTTAAAAACATAAATGAAACGCTAACTAGTATTGAGCTATCGTCGCTTACCACATAATTATAGGTTAACCATTGTTTTACATTTTTTAATGAAGCTGCAGCTCTTTCATTTTCAAAGCGACCTACTTTTTTTTGCTCTTCTATATAACCCGTTAACCACTCTTTATATTGGTTGACTTGTTCCTGGGTGTTTAATTCAACCCAGTATTGGTTCCACTGTGTTTCAGAGCGAAGTTTATCTTGATAGCTATTAATATCTTCATCTTTCCATCCATTATTGTTGCCCCAGCTAGGATATTCATGTATTGGCAATAGAGAAAATGGGACAAAAATAAATTCAGATTGGTTAAAGCTACCATTATTTAAATCGTAAAATCGAGGGGTCGGTTGCCAATTGTCAATGACACCAACTATTGTATAGTTAATAGTGTTTAAATTGATTTCTCTCCCAATACTATTTTCCCCTTTAAATAACTTGTTATTCAGCTCTTTACCTATCACAATGACATTTTTAGGAGAGCTATCAACTGATTTATCCCATGTATTTCCATAAATGAAAGGAATGTTAAACATAGCAAAAAAATCACTGTCTATGGCCCGTGCAGACTCCATAAAAGGAGTGAACTCAGCATTGTTAGGAATAATTGAAAAACCGGTTGAAAGACTACGAGTTTTACGTGATGGAATATTAGATTGATGAATATTCATAACATCTTGATAGGTTAACTGAAGAGGAAACAAATCTGAGGAATGCTGGTTTGAATGTCCTTTACCATAGCTAAAAAGTTGTACATGATAAAGTTGTTCACTCTTACTTGGAATGGGATCTTTACCCATGAGGTAATTAACGGTCAATACCGTCATGCTTACCCCAATGCCCAAACTAATAGCCAAAACCATTAAAGTGGTTAACATAGGTGTTCGCTTTATACTTAACCATGAAAGTTTTATATAATATTGAAGCATTCTATTCTCCTAAACTTCAGCTGTTTCAAGCACTGGTTGCAGGGTTTGAAAGTCACTCACCTGACCATCGACAATATGAATGTTTCTTTGTGCTCTGCGTGCTAGTTCAGAATCATGAGTAACCATAATAATGGTTGTTCCTTGTTGGTTGATCTCTTCTAATAACTGCATTACTTGTCTAGCCATTAATGAATCTAAGTTACCAGTTGGTTCATCTGCTAATAAAAAGCGAGGGCTGCCTGCTAGTGCTCTAGCTATAGCAACCCGTTGTTGTTGGCCGCCTGAGAGTTGTGATGGTAAATGTTTTTGTCTAGCTGAAAGTCCCACTTTTTCTAGAGCATTTTCTATTCGTTGTTTGCGCTCCTTAGCACTAAAGCCTCTATAGCGAAGAGGTAC
Organism: Aliikangiella litoralis; assembly: GCF_052495765.1. The sequence goes on from NZ_CP199292.1 coordinate 1,726,024, forward strand.
ATCCACATTATCAAACAAATTGAGATCAGGTATAAGGTTGAAACCTTGAAATATAAAACCAATTTTTTCATTTCTTAGTCGAGAACGTTGATTATCGTTAAGTTGACTAACATCTTTGTCATCTAAATAATAAGTACCACTGTTAAATGTTTCTAACATGCCTGTGATATTTAAAAATGTGGTTTTACCTGAACCAGATGGTCCTGTGACTGCAACAAACTCACCTTCTTTGACTTGTAAACTAAAATCTCTTAAAGCATGTGTTTCTACCAGGTCGGTACGAAATATTTTTTTGATATTATTCATTTTTAACATATTGCTCTTCCTCTTTGGGGAAATATAAAATTATTCACTTTCATCGTAATAGTTTTGACTCTGCTACAGCTCTTAATTTAAAATTAATGTCTCTGCTTTATTAACAAAGTCGGTATTCGATATAATGACTTTTTCACCAGGTTTTAATCCAGAAATAACTTCTACTTTATCAATACTGTAGCTACCTAAATTAATATTTTTTAAAGTGGCAATGTTGTCGTTTATAACAAAGACTTTACGTCCGCCGTAATGTTGAATAAATGAACCTCGTGGTAAATAAAGAATATTGCTTTTTTGTTCTAATATTACTTTGCTTGAAACACGTTGGTTTTGTTTTATGCCGGGAGGAGGTTTTGTGGTAAATGCTATTCTACCTTTTACAATATTATCCGTTACTTCTGGTGAAATCGTTGCAACAGTGGCGTCATATTGGTGCCCATTATAGGTAACTTGTGCAAGCATACCAATGCCCAGTTCATCAGCATAATTTTCTGGAATTTCTATTTCAACTTGAAAAGCTGATAAATCAACAATGGTTAATAAAGCCTGATTTAAGGCAACGGCCGATTTTTGTTCTACAGACCATGAGCCAACAATTCCTGAAACTGGAGCGATTATTTTCAGCTCTTTAACTAATCGTTGGGTGTTTTCTACCATCAAGTGATACTGATTATATTCAAATTCAGCGGTTTTGATTTCGAATAGAAGGTTTTCTTTTTCTAATTCAAACTGTTCCTGAGCAAAGTTATATTTAAGTTGTGAACGTCTTAAATCGTCAATAGATTTTTCATAGTCTAATTGGCTGATTGCTTGAATTTTGATTGATTGTTCTGCTCGTTTTTTCTCTCGTTTAGCAGCATCTAATACAACTTTTTCAAGCTGAATTTGTTGGTGTTTTTTTATTCTGTTTTGTTTTGCTTGAATTTTTTTTCTTTGTAATTCTATTTCTAAACTTTTAAGCTTTGACTGTTCTTGTTGTAAACGGTTAGTTAATTCAGGGCTATTAATTGTAGCAACTAAGTCTCCCTTTTCAACTTTTTCTCCAGGGTTTATATGTAACGTTATTGTTCCCATTGCGGGAGCATATAGCTTGGGACTATTAGCCGCGACAATATTTCCTTGTAAAGCAATATCTCTAATAAAATCACCATTTGTCACCTCTGCTGTACGGATACGGTTTCTATCAATAGAAATATCAGCAGATGACCAATTTGATAAGGTTGGGATTGAATAAATCATTAAAATAATTAACCCTGCAAGTATTAGTATTATTTTTAACCAGTAAGAACTGGCTTTATTTTTTTTCAGTATCACATCTTGTGAAGATGTATCTTGAATCATTCAAATAACTCCTCGAATTTTAAACTGATTACAAGAGAGCAGGTTTTGTGCCAGTTGATAATGATTATTTAACTTATTGAAAAAAAACAAATAATTTTTTACTTAGAGTTGGTTTTAACATCATTGAGCTAACTGGACACTGTACGCCGTTTACTGGCGGACACTAAACGGACAATGGACAATGCTTGAGAGATTGCTCACAAAGATTGGGGAAATGTCCCCTGCCAATATTTTAAGATCGTGACTATTATTACCAAAAAATAAATAACCCAATGGAACATGCTGTGAGTCGTCAATACTACCGTAAGACTGATCCTATTAATGTCACTTATACAAAAACATCACGAATTTTTACCAGTGATCTTGGTGTCTTTTATAAAAGCCGTGGAGGAAAGGTTAATGGGCCATTTGATACCTTGGAAGGTGCTCAAGAAGATTTAGCTGTCTTTATGAAAATTCTTGAAATAGAAGAGGGGATTGATACCGAAAACTTGCAATTGATGTCTTAGTCTTAAATGCTTTTTGTTTATTAGTTTAAATAATCAGGTACTTTGTTTAACCCCTCAATTAATCGATGAATATCAGCTTCATCATTATATAACCCCAAAGATATTCTAACGCAGTGTTTAGCCTTTAGTGCGGCTAAACAAGGCTGAGCACAATGGTGGCCTGCTCGAACTGCTATTCGGCTATTCGCCAATACTGTGGCAATGTCATGGGAGTGAAAGTTGGGGCTAACGATGGAAATTAAATGACTGCTTTCGGGGTGAGATATTATTTTAAAAATATTTTGATCAAGCTGTTGTTTGATTTGGTTAATTAATTGTTTTTCATGAGCATGAATTTTGAGCCATTCTATTGGTTCAAGAAATTTGAGAGCAGCATCAAGTCCAACTAAACCGATCATATTAGCGCTACCTGCTTCAAAACGAGTAATATGGGGACTTAGTTGATAGTCATTATTGGTTACTTTAGAAACAATGCCACCTCCTAGTAAAAGAGGGTGAAGAGTTTCCGGATCTAAAGCGTACAAAGCACCTATGCCGCTGGGTGCGTATATTTTATGCCCTGAAAAAGCGTAATAGTCACAACCTAAATCTGTTATATCGACAGAATGGTGTGCGATACACTGTGCTCCATCAACTAATGTTGGTACATGATATTTCTTTGCGATCTGTATTAACCGTTTTGCTGGAGTGAGGTTACCTAAAATATTACTCGCATGAGAAAAAGCAAATAGTGCACAATTATCTGCTAAATAACTCTCTAATTGCTCTAATACAAGCTCGCCATTTGAATTGATTGGTAGGTAATTTAATCGTGCACCAGTTTGTTCACAAAGTTGTTGCCACGGTAGCAAATTGGCATGGTGTTCTAGCTCTGTGACTAAAATAGAGTGGGCAGAAGTCATTCTATTTCTAAAACTATTGGCCACTAAATTAATGGACTCAGTGGTCCCTTTAGTAAAAATAATTTGTTCGATTTGAGCGTTGATAAAGCGGGCTATTTGTTGTCGACAATTACTTAAAATTTGTTCAGCATTTTCGCTAAATGAGTACATCCCTCTATGAGGGTTGCCATGTCCTTGTTGTAGATAACTTGTGATGCTATCGATCACAACTGAAGGTAATTGACAGCTTGAAGCAGAATCAAGGTAGGTTGTATTAGAGTCGGCAAGTGCAGGAAAGAGTTGCTTCCACTGGTTGTTCATTATTTGCCCAATTCGATTACTGATTCTTTTTATCTTAATATAGGTTGATAACAAAACCAAATTAGAAGATTTCTAATTAACTTGAGGATTTTAATGGTAAGAGTTGAGTTGATACTTTTTCTAATTGTTCTATTTCTAGCTCTTTTATTTTATTAGTTAAGCTATGTTTTGTAATGAAGTTAAGTCCAAAATTAAGTTAAAGCAGTTGTTATTGAGTGCATTGGTTGAGTAAATACTCAATTCTGTTTAAAAGCGCTAGCTGGCGATTTTTCCCTACTTTAATAACGTTTAGATAATAAAATGCCGGAGGCTTTTATTCTAAAAGTACATTATTCAGACCTGATAATGGTAATTTATTGGTATTTTCTTGGGTAAATATTGCCATTACTGCCGAAAGTTTATTTGGTTTGCTTGTAAGTGTGTTACGACAAGCCTCTGTTTATCCGCCTATTTATATGTTTAATTTCACAATCTGATTGTTATTTAGCAAATTAACCCCATAAATTGAATTGTATCGTATGTATTAGCGGTAGTGTTTATCGGCCTATAAGTGTACAATTCTGCGGTTAAAATAAGGCTCTTAGTCTGCTGAGTTATATCCAGCCAAATATCGTTAGCTGGTCTTTTTAGTTAAACATTGAGCTGTTGATAAATAAATTAAATCAATAAAAATTAGGAAGTTAGTGTCCATGTTTGGGAATATCCTAACCAAAATTTTTGGTAGTAGAAATCAACGAGTTGTTAAGCAATTCAGCAAACGCACGGCAGCGATCAATGCGCTTGAAGAAAGCGTTCAAAAATTGACCGATGAAGAACTTGCTCAGTCTACAGATAAGTTTCGAGAGCGTTTAGCCGCTGGAGAGTCTTTAGATAACATGCTTGAAGACGCATTTGCAGTTGTCAGAGAGGCTGGTAAGCGTGTTTTAAAGATGCGCCATTTTGATGTGCAGCTAATTGGTGGCATGGTTTTACATGAAGGTAAAATTGCCGAAATGCGAACAGGGGAAGGTAAAACTCTGGTTGCAACATTATCAGCCTACCTTAATGCACTGACAGGCAAAGGGGTTCATATCATTACCGTTAATGATTATCTCGCCCAGCGTGACTCCGAATGGATGGGGCCTTTGTACAAAGCACTTGGCTTAACGGTTGGGGTAATACTTTCTGGACAAGATACTGAAACTAAACGGGCTGCCTATGCTTGTGATATTACCTTTGGGACAAATAATGAGTTTGGCTTTGATTATCTAAGAGATAATATGGCTTTTTCAACTGAAGATAAAGTGCAACGAGATTTGCACTATGCAATTATTGATGAAGTTGACTCTATATTAATTGATGAGGCGAGAACGCCTCTGATTATTTCTGGTGCCGTTGAGGATAGCTCTGAATTGTACCGTCAGATAGACAAGCTTATTCCTAGCTTGAAACCACAAGAAGATGAAGAAGACCAACAAAGTGGCGATTATTCTATCGATGAAAAAGCTAAACAGGTCTTTCTAAGTGAAGCCGGACAAGAAAATGTTGAAAAGCTATTGACCGAAGCGGGTTTATTAACTGATGAGCAGTCTTTATATAGTGCAAGTTCTATTTCGCTATTACATCATGTTAATGCTGCTTTAAGAGCTCATACGCTGTTTAAAAATGATGTTGATTATATTGTGAAAGACGGCGAAGTAGTTATTGTTGATGAACATACTGGCCGTACGATGCCGGGACGTCGCTGGTCTGACGGTTTACATCAAGCGGTTGAAGCTAAAGAAGGTGTCAACATTCAAAATGAAAATCAGACATTAGCTTCTATTACCTTCCAGAACTTATTCCGTTTATATGACAAGCTATCAGGAATGACTGGAACTGCTGATACCGAAGCATTTGAATTGAATCAGATCTATGGGCTTGAAGTGATTGTTATTCCAACTAATAAGCCTATGATGCGTGAAGATCTCGGCGATTTGATTTTTTTAACCAAACAAGAAAAATATAATGCCATTATTGATGAGATTATTGAGCGTCAAGAAAAAGGACAGCCTATTCTAGTTGGAACAACATCGGTTGAGTCTTCTGAAATTTTATCGCGTGTACTCAAGCAGAAAAAAATAGATCACCAAGTCTTAAATGCTAAATTCCATGCTAAAGAAGCAGAAATTATTTCTCAAGCGGGTAGACCCGGTAAAGTAACCATTGCAACAAATATGGCGGGACGAGGAACCGATATTGTTTTAGGTGGTAGTTTGCAAGCAGACCTAGACAAGCTTAAAAAGCCTGATGATAAACAGATAGAAAAAGCGACTAAAGAGTGGGAAGAAAGACATCAAGCTGTTTTAGACGCTGGCGGGTTAGCTATTATTGGTACAGAGCGCCATGAATCAAGACGAATTGATAACCAGCTTCGTGGTCGAGCAGGACGTCAGGGTGATAGAGGTAGTAGTCGTTTTTACTTATCTTTAGAAGATGATTTAATGCGAATATTTGCGTCTGAAAGAATGGCGACTATGATGCAAAAAATGGGCTGGGAAGAAGGTGAAGCCATTGAGCATAAATGGGTTTCACGAGCGATAGAAAACGCTCAACGTAAAGTTGAAGGCCGTAACTTTGATATTCGTAAAAACTTACTTGAATATGATGATGTGGCCAATGATCAGCGTAAAGTTATTTATGAACAGCGTGCAGAACTCATGTCTACAGAAGATATTTCTGATACGGTTCAAAATCTACGTAAAGATGTACTGGCAAGTGTGTTTGCTCAGTATATACCGCCGCAAAGTATTGATGACATGTGGGATGTGCAAGGGTTGCAAGAGCGTTTGAAAAATGACTTTATGATTGAATTACCTATTCAACAGTGGCTAGATGAAGATGATCAATTACATGAAGAACCGCTACGTGACAAGATTATTGAGGCACTAGCAGCAGAATATCAGGCGAAGGAAGAACAAGTAGGCGAGGTGGTACTCCGCCATTTTGAAAAATCAGTCATGTTGCAAAATCTAGATAGCCATTGGAAGGAACATTTGGCGTCTATGGATCACTTACGTCAAGGCATTGGATTACGTAGCTATGCACAAAAAAATCCAAAACAGGAATATAAACGTGAAGCATTTGAACTATTTGCTGAAATGCTAGAAAACGTTAAGCTTGATGTGATATCTATTTTATCTAAAGTTCAAGTGAAAGGTGCAGATGATGTGGATGCCGTTGAAGAGCAACGCCGAAGAGAAGCAGAAACTCATGCTGTTGAGTACCAGCATGAACAAGGATCGGCAATGCCTAGAGAGGAAGAAACTCAAGGGACACATTCTCCATTTGTTAGAGATGGGGTTAAAGTTGGACGTAATGAGCCTTGTCCTTGTGGTTCTGGCAAAAAATTTAAACAATGTCATGGTAAGCTCAAGTAACTCTTGAAGAGGTTGTTACAGAGCCTTAACCATTTTCTATTGGTGATTAAGACAGACTTTTAAGTCTGTCTTTTTTTATTGTAAAATCAAATAATTAAGAGGGTATTACATGTCAACGATACAAGTTGCGGCCGGGGTTATACTTCGCCAAAATCAGGTATTGATTGCACAGCGCCCACAAGATAAACACAAAGGTGGTTATTGGGAGTTTCCTGGCGGGAAAATTGAAATCAACGAGACTGCGCACTCAGCATTAGCCAGGGAGTTAAAAGAAGAGCTTAATATCGAAATTACAGAAGCTAGAGACTTCACTGAAGTGAGTTTCGAATACCCAGAAAAAAAAGTACAGCTTAACTTTTTTTTGGTGACTGAGTTTAAAGGTGAGCCAATTGGTTTGGAAGGGCAACCTGTCAAATGGGTAAATATACAGGAATTAAACCAGGTTAAATTACCCGAGGCTAATGTGATTGTGGTTGAAAAACTCACTCAATTATTTCTTTAGTGTTGCAATTTTTCTTTAGCTGTAACCAATCGGTATTATTAATTGCCTCTAAGAAGATTTAATCGAATAAAGTGACGGCTTTTAGTGATGGTTTGATTGAACAAGAGGATTTGCAGAAGATAATTTTGTACTTTATGAATATTATTTAAAAACTAAAAAAACTTTCTGAAAATAAGCACCAATTCGTTTCTCAGAGGTTACACGAGCCTTTAGGTTTTTGGATTACTATTGATTCATCTGTTGCCACTCGTATAGAGCATGAATCACTAAAGTGATTAACAGTAGAGCCACAAGCTCACTGTGGTAGTGGCTCTATTGAATTTACAGTTTGTACCACTACTGAGTTTTTCTGCTTTTTTGGTTCGCTTGAATTTGACTTAACTCTGGTGTTAATTGATAGCAGTAATCTTGTGTTCCTTGCCATGATATGTCGGTAACGACACCATTATCGTTATAAGTAATTAGCCGACTACATGCATCATCGCTACCTCCTAATTCAAATAGTGATAAACCAATACCAATCGCTGAATTTCTACCTAAATGCCCTGTACCGATTGAGACTGAAGCATTACCGGGTTCATTGCTCCTATTTAACCACTCGGCATAATATTTACTTGTGGTTTGGGTTTGTTTACTGGGCAGTCCCCAATATTTAATCAAGTCATCAATGTGCATACCTTTCCAGGCATTAAGGCGATCGTTTACTTGCGATATGGGAATACTCGTACAACCAGATAGTAAAATAGACAATGCGCTAAAAAAGGCGATTAAAGCTAATTTATTCATGATCGTTGCTTCTGTTAGTGATAGCGACAAGTTTAGCTGGGCTAAACGCTAGAGTTTTAGTAGAATGACGCCCTTAGATACTAGCAAATATAGATAAGTTTTACGATGATAGAAGTCACATCCATTCGCGAAAGAATTAAAGAGCTACAAGCGCGTAAAAACTCTCTTAGGGGGTATCTTTGACTACGATACCAAAAATGAGCGACTAACTGAAGTTGAAAGAGAACTTGAGCTGCCCGATGTTTGGAACGAACCTGAAAGAGCACAAGCACTTGGTAAAGAAAGAGCAAGTTTAGAAGTTGTTGTTAAAACAATTGAAAAATTAGATGCTGGTTTAGATGATGCCAATGATCTTTTAGAGTTAGCGGTTGAAGAAGATGATAAAGCAACCGTAGATGAATTAATTGGTGATTTAGACGAACTAGATAAAGATTTAGCCAAGCTTGAGTTCCGTCGTATGTTTAACGGCGAAATGGATACCGAAAATGCTTATATTGATATTCAGGCCGGCTCTGGTGGTACTGAAGCTCAAGATTGGGCGGATATGCTCTTAAGAATGTATCTGCGCTGGTGTGAGAGTCGTGGGTTTAAAGCTGAGTTAATTGAAAAGTCCGATGGTGATGTTGCTGGTATTAAAAGCGCCACGATTCAGGTGGAAGGCGATTATGCATTTGGCTGGGTTAGAACTGAAACAGGGGTTCATCGTTTAGTTAGAAAATCACCGTTTGATTCAGGTAACCGCCGTCATACTTCATTTGCCAGTGTTTTCTGTTATCCTGAAATTAAAGATGATATTGAAATTGATGTCAATCCTGCCGATCTTAGAATAGACACTTATCGAGCAAGTGGAGCGGGAGGGCAACATGTTAATAAAACTGATTCAGCCGTGAGAATTACACACTTGCCGACAAATACTGTCGTTCAATGTCAAAATGATCGTTCGCAGCATAAAAACAAAGATCAAGCGATGAAGTTGTTAAAAGCTAAGTTATATGAATTGGAAATACAAAAGCAGAATTCCGAGAAACAGCAAATGGAAGATGCCAAATCAGATATTGGTTGGGGGAGTCAAATTCGATCTTATGTATTAGATCAATCACGTATTAAAGATTTACGGACAGCGTATGAATCAACTAATACTCAAGCGGTGCTTGATGGTGACTTAGATGGCTTCATTGAAGAAAGTTTGAAAGCGGGTCTATAAACTTAAACTCAATCAACTTATTTAAACAATTTAAGATAAACTAATTTAAGACTAATTAATTATGAGCAACCAAGAAACAGATTCTAATTTAGCCGTGAACCCTGAAGACAATAAACTTATTGCAGAGCGTCGTGCAAAGTTAGAAAGTATTAGAACACAGTGTGACTCTAATGGTCACCCTAATCACTTTAAGCCTAAAAATTATGCTGCGGACTTACAAGAGAAATATGCGAGCCAGAGCAAAGAAGAAATAGTTGAACAAAACTTAATTGTAAGCATTGCCGGAAGAGTGATGGCCAAGCGAGGTCCTTTCTTTGTTGTTCAGGATATGTCGGGGCGTATTCAAGCGTATGCGAGTAAAGATGCGCAAAAAGAGATGAAAGAGCGTTGGTCTGGTCTTGATATTGGTGACATCATTGGCGTTAAAGGTCAGCTTAAATTGTCGGGTAAAGGTGATCTCTTTGTGAGTATGGATGAATATCATTTATTAACAAAATCTTTACGTCCACTACCTGAAAAATTTGCTGGACTCAAAGATCAGGAAATTAAATATCGTCAACGTTATATTGATTTAATTACTAACGAAGAAACACGTAAAAACTTTTTAGTGAGAAGTCAGGTTGTGGATGGCATTCGACGTTTTCTAGTTGAAAGAAACTTTATGGAAGTTGAAACGCCAATGTTGCAGGTAATTCCTGGAGGAGCGGTGGCCAGACCTTTCGTCACTCATCATAACGCAATGGATATTGATATGTATTTGCGTATTGCTCCGGAATTATATTTAAAGCGTTTAGTGGTTGGTGGTTTTGATCGAGTTTTTGAAATCAATCGAAACTTCCGTAATGAAGGGTTATCGACTCGACATAATCCTGAGTTTACCATGTTAGAGTTTTATCAAGCTTATGCTGATTATAATGATCTGATGGACTTAACCGAAGACATGCTACGCACATTAGCACAGGATGTTTTAGGAACTAACTTAGTCACTAATACGATTAAGAACTCTGATGGTGAAGTGATTGAAGAGATCGTTTATGATTTTGGTCAAGGGTTTGAGCGTTTATCGATGGTCGATGCAATATTAAAATATAACCCTGATTTTGATGAGAGTGTTTTTAAAAATCCTGAAGAAAATTTTGAAAAAATTCGTGAATATGCCAAAAAGGTGCATGTTAAGGAACCAGAAATTGATGGTGTTTGGGGGCCTGGTAAATATATTTGTGAAATTTTTGAGGAAACTGCAGAAGAAAAGTTAATACAGCCTACTTTTATTACGGAGTATCCGTGGGAAGTTTCTCCATTAGCTCGTCGTAATGATGAAAATCCTTTTATTACCGATCGGTTTGAGTTCTTTGTTGGTGGAAGAGAATTAGCAAATGGTTTCTCGGAATTAAATGATGCTGAAGATCAAGCGGCGCGTTTCCGCAAACAAGTAGAAGAAAAAGATGCTGGTGATGATGAAGCCATGCATTTTGATGATGATTACATTAATGCTCTTGAATATGGGCTGCCTCCTACTGCAGGAGAGGGGATTGGTATCGATCGTTTAGTGATGCTATTTACAGACTCTCCTACCATTAAAGATGTTATTCTATTTCCTCATATGAAGCCTCAAGCTTAGTTATTAACCCTCTTTTCTTAAAAATTAAGGAAAGAGGGGGATATATCAGCGAATTATAGCTGACAATTCCGTTTAGTTTTGGTAGCTTATACTAATGTCAGTTAGATGAATTTTTGGTTGAGATGCTGCGTATATCAAATTTATTATTAACTCAGAGAGATTTTTGTGGTACTCAAAATTTTTAATAAATGGTCTATTGTTCTGCTAATTGGAATAATTTTACTCTTATTGCAGTACACCTCAAGCGATAGCAATCAGGCAAAAGAACAGCTTGTCAACATACCTTCACAACAATGTACTCTAAAACTTGGTTGGACTGACTGGCCTCCTTATCTCGAACCAGGAAAAGAGGGACCCAAAGGTTTTCAAATTGAGTTTGTTCAATGGATTACTAAAGAAATGGGCTGTGATGTTACCTACCATAAGCGAACCTGGGAAGAAAATTTAAAAGCCATTGAAAATGGTGATATTGACTTTTTAGGGCGCGCCTCAAAATTTTCTGAAAGAGAAATGTACGCACATTTTTCAGAACCTTATCGAGACGATATGTTAGCTTTGATGGTGCGTGAAAATAATAAACATAATTATACTGCAGAGAGTTTAATTGAGCTTTTAGATAAAGGATTTATTATTGGGGTATTACGCGGTGGATATTTTGGTGAAGAAGTCGAAGCTATTCGTCAAAATCCAAAATATGCAAAAAACTTTATTCAATACTCGTTAGAAAATGATATTTTAATTGCTTTAGACGAAAAGCTCATAGATGGGATCTTTGAAGCCCCGTTTACAATTGATAGTGCGAAAAGACAAACCGTTTTTAAACATCAGTTTGAAAAACTACCGATAAAGATCTTAATTGGTCAACTTCATTTTATGTTTAGCAAAAAAACAACTTCAGAAGAGATGGTTAAAAACTTTAATCTAGCCATGGCAACTGTTAAAAGGAGTAAAGCATATAAAGAACATTGGTTTTGGACAATGATCTTGTGAATGAGTTGGGTTTTATTAACTTATAACAATTCGTACATTAAGAGGCCTGATGATTGGAAAGCGTAGAGAATATGACCTATGACGTCAGAATGAAAGTAGAGGATGATTTATTACGATATGTAATAACAGGAGAACGAACTTTTCAAGCTGCTTATCAACTTTGGGAAAGAATTTATCAAGATTGTGACGATTATAACTGTGATAAAGTTCACGCAACCGTTTTGTTAAGTGGTCAAATTTCAAAAATGGAAATTCCTTTATTAGTTCATCGATTAATAGAGTTGAATGACTTTAGACCTATTACTTGTGCATGGGTTGATCATAATTTTAAATCCTATTTAGATAATCTCGTTGGCGAAAAAATCCCTCGTCCTGAATCAATGAATATTCGAATTTTTAATAATGACACTGAAGCTGTTCAATGGTTAAAGCAACAATAAATCTTATTTTAAAAGTTTATCTTTTTCTATCTAAAAATGTGAACAATTAATATTCCCTATTTATATCTTTAGCTACACATAACAATAAGTTCATAATATGAAGTTTTTATTAACCTTTTAAAAACTGCATAAGTGTTATCATATTTTCTTATAAGGTTAAACTTGATATGTTAAATTAAAACGAATCAGTGTAATAAGAGGATAAAATCGGTTGTTTTAATAAAGCTTGCAGGTTAGTATCTTTTCGTTAATTAAAGCATTATTGAATCAATAGTAACGCTACCAATTATGTGTTTGAATCGCATTATGAGCTATGTTCTTTTTTTAAGCTTTGCTGGAATTTTTTAATTAGTTAATCACAATAGGATCACTTTATGAATAAGAAAATAAAAAAATTTGCAATGATATTAATTGCTACTATGTTTGCTGGAACCGCAATTGCTGAGCAAAAAGCACCTGTTACAAAATCGCCTGATAATGCTAAAGTTTATATTATCTCACCAAAGGATGGTGGTGAAGTAGAGTCAACGTTTACTGTGAAATTTGGCTTGTCTGGAATGGGAGTTGCGCCAGCGGGTGTTGATAAACCCAACACAGGACATCATCATTTAATTATTGATGGCAAAGAACTGCCTAAAGCAGGGGTTCCAATGGGAGGTAATGTTAAACATTTTGGCGGTGGGCAAACTGAAACAACTATTACATTACCAAAAGGAAAGCACACACTACAGCTTATTTTGGGTGATAAGTTTCACATACCGCATGATCCTATGGTTGTGTCTAAAAAAATCACAGTAACAGTCAAATAAATAAATGAAAAAAGCCAAGGTAGTTCCCTTGGCTTTTTTCTTATAGAAGTTATTTTACACCTCATAGATATCTCTAACCTTTCCATTTCGCCTGTTGTGTTTTACTCTAAACTCTCGATAATCATGCCGTCCAACTTTAAATATTAAAGTATATTTAAATGTTTTATAGCCTGCATCGATATTAGTGCTATCTATAACTTTTGCTCTGCCTAATCGATATTTACGTTTTATTTTATTAATAGCATGACGAACATCTCCGATTGGAAAGTCATACTGATGGAATTCGCTTAATGCATTTTTTCTATGATGGCGTCGTTTAATTTTTTGACAGTCGCCACCACCCAGTTCTATAAAATACTGTTGCTCAGATGTGAATTTACCTTTTAAACGGTGGTTCCAAGAGTCGTAGCATTTAAACAATATCGTGTTATGGCCATAAGTTGGTTGGCGCCATGTATTTTCATGGTGTCTGTAAACTTGCGCTTGCACCGATTTATTTTTAACGCGTGCTTGACCTTTTTCTGAATTATTAGCAGATGCACTTATTGCAAATAATGGAAATAATAATGTTAATACCAATAGTCTTTTCATTTTAAGCCACCTCTTTTGTTTGCTTGTATACTAGTATGCAATATGCGGCTGAACCTAAAATGAATGACTATGTTTAATATATTATCAAGGCGGCAGCCAATATACAGATACCTTAGGTGGTGCTTGTGTATTCGAGAAGGTTTCCCCATATTCTTTTTTATAACAAACAATTTGTTTTCTCAAAAAGTGACTGAAGTTATCCTGCGCTACTGTAAAAATAAGGGTTAATATTTCAAAGTCCAAGCTATTGAATCGTCATTAATGATGATTAGAAGTTTTAGGGATTGTCAGTGAGTTTACTTTCAATATTGTCTGTTTTTTAATCAAAAATCGTTAATTTGTCCGAATTTTACAAATGATTGTCTGAATATTTATATACCGAAAAAGCGTTTAGCCTCATCATTTGAGACAGTCAATGGTTAAGGTGATGACCTTGTTAACCCCATTGAATTTTAAACTGAACAAACAACAATTAAATCAACCAAGTGATTTGATTGTTTACCATTTAAACAGGAGTTTTTATGCGAATTAGGAAATTAATGAATGTCTCAATAGGTTTGAGTCTTTTGACGACGGTGGCTTCACTGGTTGCTGCGCCCGATGATCCTCCCGAGGATTTTGACCAAGCAGTTGATAAAAATATATTAGAACGTTTAAATGTTTCTGAAGATATTACCCCGCATACCGTTGACTTGTTAGGTGAACGAATTGATATGAATTCGGGCTCAATCAGCTTTCATCAAACGGACATCACAATACCCGGTAACTCTAGTCTGGATGTTTCGATTAAAAGAGTTTTTCGTGGAGCACGATTCTTTGATATGAATAAAGGCGAAATGGGGGACTGGCAACTCGATATTCCTCATATTCATACAACTTTATTTTTAAAGCTAACCACGCAATATACGGGCTCCTGGGGATTAAATAAGGAATGTACCGGGGCGTTAAACCCGGGCCCGACCACACTCAATGGTAACCCCATGATGAGTTATCAGTATTGGAATGGTGACTCATTGAATATTCCCGGTGTTATCAACGATAAATTATTAGAGCCTTCTGATGTTTTGATAGAATCACCAGAAGAATATAATCAGTTTACACGAGTGACGAAAAGCAATTGGCGAATTGAGTGTGTTGACCGTTTGAATGCGTCAGGCACTAAAATTGGTGAAGGTTATAAAGCGCATTCGCCTGATGGTAAAACCTACACGTTTGCCCACCGAAAAATATTACCTGGAGTCCCTTTTAACCCCAAAGAGGGATTTAAATATCAAGGCTACATGCTAGTCACTAAAGTTGAAGATCGCTTTAATAATTTTGTTAACTACACCTATGATACTCAGTCAAGATTAACCAAGATTCAAGCCAATGATGGGCGAGAAATTACATTAGAATACACCGATCCCGATAACAACACTTTAATCACCCAAATTAAAGCGAATGGCAAAACCTGGCAATATGGTTACGTGGGAAGCCAGTGGGATAAAACACTCAGCAAAGTGACTTTACCCGACGGTCGTTTTTGGCAGTATAGTCTTTATAATCTAGGTAAAGAAAAGCTGCTTTCTAGTAACAATGACCGTTGTCTTTTTTCGGGACCAAGAGAGGCCGAAGTGACAGGGAGTATTACGCACCCGGATGGGGTTGTTGGCCAATATCATGTTAAAGAAACCTTACATGGCCGTACTCAGGTAACCAGACTGAGAAGTACACCGGGTCAATTAATTATCCCTAAATGTTTTGCCAACTTTTCTTTGGTTAAAAAAACATTAAATGGCCCACAAATTAATGAAATGCAATGGCTTTATTCCTACTCCAGTAATAAAGGCACCTTTTCAGATGAAACGGCGGGTGTTGCGGAAAAGCTTAACATCACTAATTTACCTGCGGGGGTTGACGCGGTGAATTATAAAACCACCACCGTGACTTCACCGGATGGCAGTAAAATGCGTTACTACTACAACCGTGATTGGAGTAGCGTGTTTGATGGGTTGAATATTGCGACTGAATATTTTGATACGAATGGGTCAACCCTACTGCAAACGGTCATTAATGAATATCAACAGGGCGAGCATGTTGGATATCCTAAAATGAATAATGAAAATACACTCCCTTTTCGATATCGCGCTAACCTGGCCAAACGCACCATCATTGATAATGTTCATAATGATAAATACTACACCACCAATACGCAGTTTAATAAATACGGTGCGGTGGAAAAGTGGCAGGAATCAAATACTTTATCAGCAGCGCGTTATCTGCAAGTAGATTACTTGCAAGACCACGGCAATTGGATTTTAAACTTACCGACATTAAGAAAAGCGTCCAGTGATAATATCAATTGGGTGACTTATAAAGAAACCAGTTATTACACTAGCGGGAGTAAAAAATCCTTACCTTATCAAAGCAAAATCATGGGACGTTGGATAAGTCAAAACACAGACTACCATGCCGATGGTAATGTGAAACGAATTGATTATAACGGTAGTAATCGTTATGAAATTTATGAGAATTACAAACGCGGTAAAGCACAAAAAATCACTTTGCCTTGCTCAAAAAATTCAGCGTGTAGTACCGCCAATGGCAGTACCAGCAATACCACAATCGCCTTACTCGAAATCAACGATGATGGCACCACTAAAAGCACCACGGATTTCAAAGGCAATAAAACCAACTATCAATATAACGCGGTTGGTTGGCTGACCAAAGTTGATCCGGTTGATACTCAGTGGGCGGATACCACCATTAGCTATCAAACGGTGACCACTGCGGATGATGGGATTAGCGGCAGCGGCGTTAAAGTGGGTCAAATGAAACAAACCATTACCCGAGGTGATTTTGAAAAAAGAAATTATCATGATGGTTTGTTCCGATTAGTTTTTTCGCGTGAACTGGATAAGACGAATACGGCCACCACTCGCTATCATCGAGCGGCTTATGATTTTCAAAACCGAAAAACCTTTGCATCATTTCCTTCAAGCAGTTTAACTGCCGATAAAGGAATGCAAACGGTTTATGATGCATTGGGGCGAACCACATCAGTGACGCGTAATACCGATAATGCGACCACGAGTTATAGTTATCTGGCACAAAATAAAGTACGTGTGACGGATGCAGAAAACAATCAAACAACCACAAAATATCAAGCGTTTGGTGCACCCAGTCAATCGAGAGCCACGCTCATTGAATCACCGGAAAATGTCTCCACGAGCATGAGTTATAATTTATTCGGTCAGATAGAAACGATTACGCAAGGCGGGATAACTGAAAAACGTTTTTATGATGGTTATTATCAATTGTGCAAAAAAGTCAGACCGGAAACGGGTAACACGGCTTATGGTTACAATGCGCAACGACAAATGGTTTGGGGCGCTGAAAATGCCTCCGGTTCGAGTACCACTTGTGATGCATCGAGTGTATTAGCCAGTGAAAAAACGCAGATGAGTTATGATAATCTGGATGTGATTGCCTTAGAAAACTATCCGGATAGTGCACCGGACAAAGTTTACACCTATGATGAAAATGGGGCGTTAACCCAATTAGCAACAGGCGCTAATGTTTGGAATTATGCTTATGATAGTGCGGGTAATCTAGATTTTGAACAACTCACGGTTGATGGCAAAAACTTCCTTTTGGATTACAGTTACAACGCATTAGGAAATCTCACTCAAGTGAAATATCCTTCACAAAGAATAGTGGCCTTTGCACCGAATGCCTTAGGTCAACCCACTCAAGCAGGCACTTATGCAAGCGCAGCCACTTATCATCCGAATGGTCAGGTTAAACAATTGACTTTTGGTAATGGCCTGATTCATTCCATGTCGCTTGATACGAGCCAAAGACCCGATGCAGTCATGGTGAAAAAAGGCAGCAGTCAATTACTCCACCAAGACTACGGTTATGATTATAACGATAACGTGAATGCGATTGATGATTATATAAACCGAAGTAATGACATTGATTTAAGCTTTGATGGTTTAAATCGTTTAGTCAGTGCCAAGGGAGCTTGGGGAACTGGTTATCTGGCGTATGATGATTTAGGTAATATCAAGCGTAAAGTGTTAGGCAGTCAAGACCTCACCTATCACTACAACACCAAGAATCAGTTAAGCCGATTAAGTGGCAGTGTTAACCGTGATTTCCAATATGACCCACGCGGTAATGTTAAACATAACGGTCAGTATGGTTTAAGTTTTAATCGTGCGAATCAACTGACGCAAGCTAACGGCAATAGCTATCTTTACGATGGTCATAGTCGATTGATTAAAAAAACTGCTTCAGGAAAAATCACCTACAGTCTGTATAGCCAAGCTGGTCAGCTTTATTACCGAGAAGTCGATGGTCAAAAAAATGATTATATTTATCTTGGTCAAACGTTAGTGGCTAAAGATAACACCGCTGTGGGAGGCAATACTAATATTCCGCCAACTCAAGCCCCTACGCTCAATGGCGATATAAATTGTGCCTTTGGACGATGTACATTCAATTTGAATTGGCAATACCCTAATCCTGACGAAATTACGTATTATGAATTAATGCGAGAAGCAGAAGATGGCTGCCCGCCTATTTTATGTGGGCCGGGGTCAGGAAGTGGCAATAAAATATGGAAAAAAGCCTACTCTGGCAGTAATCAATATTATTCCTATAGACCAAGAACGAGTGAGCGCACAGGAAAGTTTAAGGTGAGAGCCTGTAATACTAAAGGTTGTGGTCCTTATAGCGCCGTTAAAACTTTGTCAGATGAATTTTAAGGAGGATTGAGAATGAAACAATTATTAAGCAGTTTATTATTACTGATAAGTTTATTACCACTCACCGCCCAGTCAGAAGTGACTTATATTCATACCGATATTCTGGGCTCGCCCATTATGGAAACTAACGAGCAAGGGAGCGTGATTTCACGCACCCGTTACAAACCTTTTGGGGAAACGTTAGAAACGCCTAAAAATGATGTGGGCTACACTGGACATTTAAATGATACCGATTTAGGGTTAACCTATATGCAGGCGCGGTATTATGATCCACTGATTGGGAGGTTTTATTCCAATGATCCGGTTGGGTTTACTGGTGAGGTTGATTCATTTAATCGGTATTTATATGTAGCGAATAATCCGTATAAATATACCGATCCCGATGGCAAACATAGAAGAATTGCTCAGAAGATATTAGCTAGGCAGGCTATTAAAATTGAACAGGCAATGAAAAGAAAGGCTTTATTTGAAAAGAATAAGCTAAAAGGTAAAGAGTTTGAGGAAAAAAAAGCTAAAGAAATTAAAGCTGATCCTAATAATTCAGATGTTGCAAGGGAAATAACTGTAAAAACGAAAAAAGGTGTTAAAACTAGATTAGATATAGTTAGCAAAGATACTAAAGGTACAATAAAATGTACTGAGTGCAAATCATCGGATACGGCACCTTTAACCAAAAATCAAAAAAAAGCTTTTCCAGAAATAGCTGAGTCAGGCGCTACTGTTGTAGGTAAAGGAAAACCGGGATTTCCTGGTGGTACAAAAATTCCACCAACAAAAGTAGAAGTAGTGAGGCCCAAAACTCAATAATTTAGGTACTTAAATATGTCAATAGAAGAAAGTAATAAGATCGATATAATCAATACTGATAACTCAACCAATGAAGTTGTGTTAACTATTACAGATCACTTAGATTGGGGAGATGTAGAGAGTCATTTATTGAAGTTACAAGAAAAGGTTAATAATTATTTAGCTTTTATTGAGTCAGGTGAAATTTATGATGCTTATCCCAATGCAATTGATAGAAAAAAAGTGATACAAGTACTCTACAAATATGTATTGGTTCAGGAGGCAATTGATTTTTACAATGTTGTCAGTAATATTGTTGAGGAAGCTGGCATTTCTTTTCAATATATCCACTCGCCAGATTAGATAAAATAAGATGGAGTAAGTATGACTTGAAACGCATCAACTCGGTGCGTTTTTTTCTTTTAGTTGTACACCTTACGGCTGTATAAGTTGGTACAGCTCGGTAGGCTGGGTTAGCCAAAGGCGTAACCCAGCGATTAAAACGAGTGGTCAAGTGGAGACCGTCACCACCAGCAGTAATGGCGGTACCAACCATGATATCCAGGGCGTGCGTTCAAAGACCTTTGAATATACTGCTGATGGTTACTTTGTGGCGAAAACCTTTAATAGCCTGTGGGGAGATGGTACGCCGGAAGCCACCCATACTTATGACAGTGCCACCGGACAGGTGCTCACCAGTAAAGATGTGAATGAGCTGACAACCACTTACACTTACGATGACTTTGGTCGGATGATTTCCACTCAGGTTGAAGGTTTGCCTACTGCTTTTAGTGGCACACAATGGTGTAGATTACTTTTTTACCATCATACTTTTTACTAAATTATACGTCATACAATTTACTAAAATTTGAGCAGTTTTACCGCGCTATTGTCGTACACTATTTTAGCTTTGCCAAACTATTGTCGTACGCTGTACCAAATTGTCATCGAACACTTTGTGGATAACTTTTTTAAAACAATTTTTGCATAAAAAAAGGGCTTTCGCCCTCGGTAAAAATTTGCTCTAATGCTCGCGTAGCGAGCATTATAAAGTGCCGTTGGAAGTTCTGATTAAGAGACTTGCTGCTTGATCAATTCCTCGTGCGATCGCCAATGCGGTTGCACGAGGACGTGATTAACATGAGTAATTGTCACCAACTTTTTTGTTTCTCTCGCCGCTTCGATAAGGCTGGCTAGACACAGGTTTCTACAGAGCCGTAAGTTGCCCTCACTTGAGCGAATAATTAAGGCCATTGCAGCTTCGTCGAAAGTGTTAACGCCTAGCTTGGCACTTTCCAATTCTTTGACGATATAGCGCTCCATATCTTCATCATTAAGCGGTTTAATGCTGGCAGAGTAGGTGATTCGGCTTTTAATGTCTTTGTTTGTGCTGAGTGATAGATAGTGTAATAGTTCCGGTTGACCCAGTAGCACCAGGTTATGATTTTTAGGAAAGCGTTCGAACAATAAACGCAATTTTCTTAGCACCGATAAATCGAGTAAGTGCGCTTCATCAATCAAAATGTATAAGGTTTTACGCTCTCTCACTTGCGCGAAGGCAGCTTGAATTAAGTCGCTTTCAATCTGTTTTTCGCTGGTTTCAATTTTAAAAGATTCAGCCAGTTGCCAGAGAATTTGCCGATAAGTATGCAGGGTGCGCGAGCAGGAGACAACGGTGCATTCGCGTTCATTGTTAAGACGCTCGATGTACTCTCGCAATACGGTTTTGCCGACCCCCGGCTCACCAAGGATTACCGAAAATCCGCCTTGCTGCGCGTGAATTTTAATAATGTCGGCAATGCGTTGTTGTTGTGGTAGTAGGTTAAGTTTTTCACGTTTGAACGGTGTTTGGCTAATGCCGAAGATAGCATTGATCATTGTGAAACTCCTTGACGCGGTTGCTTAGCGTTAAAGTAAAGGTTAAGTGGCAGGGCGTCGCCCATGCGTTGGTTTTGGTAGTAGAGTACGTAACGATTTTTGTGCGAGCGATCAAAACGCACTTGAATCGTTTTACCGCGTAAATCGACAGGGCATTCGAACTTTTGCGCATGGATTGAAAATATGTTGACCGAGCTGACCTTGCGCTCTTCTTCAACAAAAAAGACTTCGTCGGCATATTCATCATCAAGTAGGTAATGAATGCGTGCATGGTCAAGGTTGAACCTGTCCAGAGGCTTCATTTGTATGCCTTGGTGAGGTTGATTATTATAGTGGCTTTCTATCCAGTCTGTGGTTTTCTGGTTGAGTTCATCAAGCGAGTTAAACGAATGATTAACGACTAAAAAGCGATCACGAAACCCTCTAAAAAAGCGTTCGATTTTACCTTTGGCGGCCCCATCGCGAACGGGAGCGTGAGAGAGACGAATGTTGAGCCTGATGCAAGCCTGGAGTATTTCCTTCGACTTGTAATTGGAACCATTATCGAAGTAAAGTCGCTCTGGTTTACCGCGTTTAAACAAGGCGCTTTTAAAGGCTTCAATCATGTTTTCGGTGTTGTCGTGGTAGAAAAACTCGGCGTGAGTAATAAGACGACTGGCATCGTCGATAAAGGCGATCAGAAAGGTTTTTTTCCATTGACCATTGGCTTGCAAAATGGCCGGTCCGTGCATGGTATCGGCCTGCCACAGCTCATTGGCGTACTGCATAGCAAAAGCGACACGGAGCTTCTCCGCGGTCTCTTTGCTCAGCAGGTTATTATCGCGAATTAAGCGATAAAAAGTTGTAGGCGCTAGTTGTTGACGACAGAAATAATTGCGCTCCAGCAAGCAGCGATAGAGGGTGCTTTTGGGGATTTGACCGACCTTGTTTTGTCGTAGCGAGGGTAATACCTCGTTAATCGCTTCAGCAAGTTGTGATAAAGAGACTTTACGCTGAGTGTTTTTGTCGGCGCGAACTTTTCGCTCAAGCGTGGTTACACCATTTTTTTTATAACGGTACAACCAGGTACTAATCGTACGCCAGGTAAAGCGATAGTGCTTGCCTGAAGTTTGCTCAAAAAAGGTTTGTGAACTAACGGCCTGGACACGTTGACGAATGCTATTGCCGGGTGCGTAGTCAACCGCGGCCAGCACTTTAAGGCGGATCTCAAGTGGTGGTCTTTTAGAATATTCAGACATAGAAATATCTCCGGTAAAAAATGGAGCGAGGAGACTAAAGTAAGCAACGAAGCGATTCGAGTGACAAAGTTTGTGGCAGTGTTGATTGACTCGCTTGAAGTCGATCAAGGCGGCAAATAAACGCGCATAAAAAGGTAAACCAATAAAACTGATTAGGCTAACAATGACATTTGTAAACGACTTTGGATGCGTTGCAAATGGGGTTGAGATGCAAACAACGCTTGAAGCGTGGGTAGTAATAACGCAAGCCGTCGACTGTTAAAGGGCGAGCAAGGTTGACAGGTTCTTTGCAGCAAGCTCCGTATGTTCGCCAACTTTGACATAAGCGAGTTAAGCCAGCGCCAAGCCTGACGAGGCTCCGTTCGATGGTGGCCCACAGCGCCATGCCATGCCTTAGATATAGGCAGACCGTCAAACAACGCGATAACAAAAGCTAGCAGAGTTTGCAGCGGATAATGCTTGTGAGGAAGTACGACGTCGAGATAAAGCTGCCGTGTGCGACCACAGCCCAAGTGGCTACCTCGATTACTACATAAAATACGCTTACCAACAATCGCTCGAAACTGATAATTCAGTTGTTTATAAACGTAACCGTGCGAAACCCACTCACAATTTTTAAGGCAAAACTGACAGGCATTACTCTGTGGAATAGATTTTAGACGATGAGAGAAAGACTCAAGCTCAAAAAGTGAAGAAAAAAACACCTGCATAAAAATTAACCGATTGTAAAAAAGTCAAAATTCTACAGAGAAATTTAATTTACCGAATTAGCGTTATAACGAAAAATTAGAGGACGACGGTAAATTGGTAAAAAAACGATGGATTGTTCGACGGTAATCTGGGAAATTACATTATCTTAACTAAACTTCGGCCCCTGATGAATTCCGTACCGACTCGTCTTCAACAGCCCTACGGTATTAAATAAATTGTACCAAGTCCCCATCAGACTTTGAGCCGGTCGGAAAAACCGTTTCACATCATAGAATCAACCAATGTTGATGAGTTAAAAAATGATATCTTGACTGTTTTAAACTTTTCCCAATTGAATCAATTAAAAAACCATTATCAATTTTCAAATCGAGGAACATAGTGTTCCTGCTTTTGTAATAATACCCAGAGTAAGCGAGCCAGCCCGGTAGGTTGGGTTGGCTTTATCAACCCAACAACATTATTGGTTGAAAAGAATCATTTAATTGAAAGGCCGTTAACGTTTGTTGGTTTAATAAAAAATGATTTATATTTTTTAAACCAGCCTTTCCTTGTTTTCGTTGGGTTCAAAAAACGAACCCAACCTACCGCGCTAGTGAAGCTGGAGGATATTAATATGGCCACCCAAAACAGTATTCTGGGCGCTCCGTTGTATCATGAAGATGCCCAGGTGTAGATTACCAATTGTAGATTACCAATTTACCGTTGAAACTTTTCCCAAAATTTCCATCGTATAATTTTGGTTAAAGTTTAATCGAATTCCCAGTTTACCGTCGAGTCCTATTTTTGTTTTTCCAATTTGTCGCCGAACATTTTCCCAAAGCTGATCGTAAAAAAGCTTACTGAACTCAGTAAGCTTTCGATGGGGTTGGGAATTGATTATTGTGCTTGTTGTTTGATTAACTCCTCATGAGATCGCCAATGAGGTTGTATTAGCACATTATTGACGTGAGTTAATGAAACGATTTTTTTACCTTCTCTTGCTGCCTCAAGTAGTGAGGCATAACAAAGGTTACGACACAATCGCAAATTCCCCTGAGCAGAGCGACAGATTAATTCGGTCGCGTCTTCATTGTAACAGTTTGCACCGAGTTTAACCTTTGCCAGTTCATTCACGATAAAACCTTTTAAATCATTGTCATTTAAAGGCAAGAGTGTTTGCGAATAAGTGATCCGGCTCTTGACGTCACGATTGACTGTCATGGATAAAAAATAAAATAAATCGCGCTGCCCCAATAAAATCAGGTTATGATTTTTGGGAAAGCGATCAAACAACAATCGCAATTTTTTTAGCACCGACATATCCAGCAAATGAGCTTCATCAATCACAGTGAAAACGGTTTTGCGGTCACGTGCGTGATGAAACGCAGTCTGAATCAACTCTTTCTCCAACTGTTTTTCAGAAGGCTCTATTTTAAATGACTCAGCCAACTGGCGAATAATCTGAGTGTAAGTATGTAATGTTCTTGTACAGGATGCAACGACAAATTCTCTTTCCTGATTCAGTTTTTCAATGTGTTCTCGAAGTACACTTTTGCCAACACCTGGCTCTCCAACAATAACAGAAAATCCTCCTTGAGACGCATGGACTTTTATCATGTCCATCATACTTTGTTGTTGTGGTAACAGGGATGAAACTTGACGACTGAATGGTTCCTGCGTAATCCCCAAGAGCGCTTTTATCATACGTCAACCTCCCGGTAATATCGTTGACTGAATGCATTGTGTAATTGCTCAAAAAGCGGGGGTAAATTGTAAGCAATCGATCACAAGAACATCAGAAATAGATCAAGTTAACTACCTAAAATAGATCACATTAAAAACATTTATCTTCCAGCACAATAATCAGATGGATGATTTTATTTCAGACGGTAACAGTGGCACCAATCAATTTGTCTTTGTTAAAGATGGCTTGATCTGTGTGTCTGATAATTTGGAACCTGAATATGGTAGTTCACGTTATGAGTGCCATCTTTATCATGTTGCTAGTGTTCTAAAAGATATGGCTCAACGCTATTATGATGAGAATCAGTTGCTCAAATCAGAAAATGCTCGATTAGCTGGGCGCGCCCAAAAACCACGACTCAAACCAAGTGTCATTGCTTCTACCGACAAAGTCTATAAAGCCGCTAAAAAAAAGCGTACAGTCATTAAGAACCCTAAAAAATCGGAATTAGAAATTACCAAGACCCATCTTATTAAAATTGATGTCCTTCCTGAAGGTTCCATTTTTAAGGGATTTAAAGACTATTATGTTCAGGATATTGAAATTAAGGTTCACAACCATTGTTATCGGCGTGAACGCTGGCAATTACCATCAGGCGAGTATCTGTTAGGTGAATTGCCAGCAGCAATTAGAGGCAATCATTTTGGCCCCTCACTCCGCGAATTTATTCTTTATCAGTATTACCACAACCATGTCACTCAGCCACTGTTGCTTAATCAGTTACGCGAACTTGGTATTTCTATTTCTTCTGGACAACTTTCTAACTTACTGACTAAGAAAAAACAAGATTGGCATGCTGAAAAAGAATCTTTACTCTCATCAGCCATTCAAAATAGTGATTACATTCAAGTTGATGATACAGGTGCCAGGCATCAAGGGAAAAATGGTTATTGCACTCAGTTGGGTAACGAAAAATTTGCCTATTTCAAAACATCTCAAAGTAAAAGCAAATCAAATTTTTTATCTGTTTTGCAAACAAGTCATAGCGGTTACAAGCTCAATCAGGCAGCTTTTGATTATCTATGTACAAAAAAGCAATTTTCGAATTTCGATCGGGATAGAATAGAAATTCAATTAAAACTCAACAATAATATCGCATTTTCCAGTAAAAATGAGCTTATTAATTATCTCAGATGTGGGTCATTTAATCAGACATCGGATAAGTTGTTAGTCGAAGCAGCAATGATAGGTCATTTATCTGAAGCTGTATTCCCCTCTACACTCGTTATTCTGAGTGATGAAGCCAAGCAGTTTGAACTAGGGCGAAATGCTGCTTGTTGGGTGCATGCAGAAAGAAAACTAACAAAAATATTGCCTAAAAATGAGAGGCAAATCGGCCAGAAAGATAAAAAACTCAAACAGTTTTGGAAACTATACCGAACGTTAAAAGAATGTATCAACGGAAATACACTATCGTATCAAAGAAAATATCAACTCAGGAAAAGATTCGATAATTTATGTCAGCCAGTCGAAAAATTTAAGGTCATTAATAATGAATTAGCCCACTTGTTGAATATGAAAAACGAATTGCTTAAATGTTTGGAGCAGCCGCATGTGCCTTTGCATAATAATATGAGTGAATCAGATATTCGAGAGTATGTGAAGCGACGGAAAATAAGCGGTTGTACAAAAAGTGATGATGGACGGGATGCGATTGATACCTTTTTATCACTCAAGAAAACCTGTCAACGCCATCAAATATCATTCTTGGCTTTTCTCAAAGACAGAATTCAAAACTTATCAAAAATCCCCGACTTGACTCATTTTATAAATAAAACAGAATAAGTTTTATTTACCCCCGCTTTTTGAGCAATTACTGCATTGTCATAATCAATGGGGTCAGAGTATTTGATTTTGTTATGGTAGATAGGTATAGTATTGTCATGAATGATTCTTGGTGATGAATATGGCTCGACAACCTCGCCTAAACCTTCCAGGTGTCCCTCAACATGTGATTCAACGTGGGAACAACCGTGAAGTTTGTTTTTTTGAGGAACAAGATTACAAGGTTTATCTATCCAAATTAGAAGAGTATAGCCAAAAGCTGAAAGTATCAGTGCATGCGTATGTATTGATGACCAATCATGTCCATTTGCTAATGACGCCTAAAACAAGTGATGGTGTTAGTCGATTGATGCAGTCGCTAGGACGTTACTATGTTCGTTACATTAACCACAAATATCGCTGAGTGGGGACACCCGTGACTTTACAATGGTTGGAGTTCCCCGCTTACGGCTTCGCCTTTGTGTTTTTGTTGTCACTGTCGTGGTAGAAAAACTCGGCGTGAGTAATAAGACGACTGGCATCGTCGATAAAGGCGATCAGAAAGGTTTTTTTCCATTGACCATTGGCTTGCAAAATGGCCGGTCCGTGCAAATCTATCGGCTATAAACTGTGAAGGATTACTTACCAAAATACTTTATGACCTTGTGAAGTGGTTGGTACAATTTCCCCCAATAATACCGTTTAAGTAGCCCGTGGTTGCTTCAATTTAGTTTCTTAATTCTCGCCAAAAAATAACTCTATCACTACCACGATAATAACCAAAGTTTAGAACCGCGCTAGGATTATCAATAGCGTTATCGCCATCCCAATCAAGCGTTAGCCAATTTTGAGAGGTTAGATTAAAGTCGACGGTTACACTGCCGTAGTTGTTGTTACCCGGTGCTGAATACCACAGTCCATTGGCAAGGCCACTTACACCAGCGGTTAATGTCTGCAAAGTTGAGGGTGAAAAGGCGGCCGTTTCTCCTGCATTGAGGTTATCGGTGTAACTGGTTGGGTTAAGCACTCCGTCACTTTGAATATAGGAGGTGCAGTTATCTGCTGAATTAATAACCCAAGCGCTGCCGTCATAATAATCAGTGGCAATTTTAATTTCGAGATCACTGGTTTCTGGGCCATAAGCGTCTATTAGTCGCATACGGCCCAAGCGGTTTTCAATCGTATTTGAACTGGCGTTGCCGCTGATGCTATCTGAATCTGTAGCATTGATGTCGAGCCTTAAGTTGAGAGGTGCGCCCAGCACGTCAAATTGGTAGAAGGTATCTGATAGTGTTATGGACGCATTGCCACTGGTATTAAAATTAATTGCTGATGTTGTTGTATTTAAAGTGCCTGATGCATTGGCTGCTGCCACTGTATCAAAGGCTGTGGTGGTAATAGTACCCGCTTCTAGTTTGGCGAATCCTGAATCATAATTGAGTGTAGGGTTATTGGCGCTGTTAACGGCTTGAACGGTGAAAACAAGGCTGTCCGATTGTCCTATTTTATTTAATCCTACAACCCCATTTGCAAAACCTGCATAACTGAATGTACCACTGCATTGTTCAGTCCAATTATTGGTAATGGACAAGTTGAAATGATCGGGCACAAATCGGCCAATATTAATTCGCTCTCCAGTAATGTTTGTTCCGCTACTCATAAAACTGTTAGTTAGTGCATCAATTTGTAAAATGCCGACTTCAGTCCAGCTTTGAGAAAAACTGTAGGTTCCGGCACCAGCTGTTGCAGGAGCAGGAAAGTTATTATAGTTAACTAAGGTCGTTGCAAGTGAACCGTTAGCATTGGTAACAACCAATGCTGTAGGAGTCAGTGTAATATTGCCGGTAATTTGAGAAATATTGGGAGTTACTCCATTGTCGCTCAAATTACCGCCGGAGTCAGGTATGCCATCGGCATTGCTATCAACAAAAGGGTCTGGGATCCCATTATTGTCTAAATCATCAGTTGGTTGCCAAAGCACACTGCGTATAGTCATATTAAAGTTATTAGCAGCGGTTAGAAATACACTATCGTTTACATCATCTGCATAGGGATTCGTATCAACTTGAACATCATAACCAAAGGGACGGACAATGAAGGGAGTGATTCCGCCAATAATTTCATCAACATTACCAGGAGTTGGTTCACCAATCCCTGCCTCATCTTTTGCACTAATGCCTATTTGACCTGCATCGTTGTATTGCACGTTGACAGTGGCTACACCAGCAGCAAATGTGACATTTTGAGGGGCAGAGGCGGTTTCGGAGGTGGCAATATTAGCCGAGTCAATGATTACCTGAGTAGGGCTGGTTGTTGGTAAGTTATAACTGGACCAGAAATTAATGGCTTGTGTGCCTGTATACTCTTCAATAACACCGCAGTTGGGCTGTGACGGTGTTTGTCCTGCGGCAGTTAAAGTTAAACTAAATGGTCGTCCAGCAATTTGTGTTGTTATTGGTGAAGGAGTAACAACAAAGCCAAATGGCCGAAAAGTGATGTTACCTTCGCTATCATCGTCTGTTACAGAACCTTCTGTAGCATCAATATCAGCGGTTTCGCGGACAGTATTTTCTAAGTATAAAGTGACATTACCTAAATCTGTAGCCACAAATTGATAAGTGGCTGCACCGTCGTTATCTCCTGCAGTATCTGTCAGCGTACCCTGAGCAAGATCGCTACTTGTACCGCTTTCATCAGTGGTGTACCAATTACCGTGGTTGGTACTCAAGGATAGATTAACAGTTCCCGTATAATCTGTGACTGCGGAACCACCACTATCAACGGCGGTCAATGTGATCGCTTCACGTAAACAGTTGATTCCATTGCCATCATGACTAATAACAAAGTTACTAGGGCCACATGCAATAGTACCTGATACGTTAATAGAGCCATTTGCCCCGTCGACACCGGCACCGCCCGTAGTACCATCTGCGCCAGCAGTGATTGAGCCGTTCACATAACCTGGTGCCGCAGTATTTAAATATGAACCGCCGCCGCCTGAGCGTCCACCTGAACCACCAGCTCCACCACCTGAATATCCACCACCACCACCGGGCCAATAATTAGGAGCTGCACCACCACCACCGGTGAAACCGCCGCCGCCTGCTGATGAGTTGTTTCCTGCTGCGCCACCTGCGACAAAAGTGACCCCGTCGCTTGGGTCTAAATCAGCTGCTTGTCCTCCCTGACCGTTACTACTGTTTGCCCCGGCAGAGTTAATCCCGCCGCCGCCGCCAGCGCTTGTTGAAGCGCCACCGCCAGCACCAGCTGTTCCGCCAGCACCCGCATTTCCTCCCGTGCCATTGTCACCGCTTGTATTATTATTCGCGCCTTGACCCACAGCATTATTACTGTTGTCGCCACCGCCACCGCCACCGGCAACCATCACTAGCGTGTTGTTAATAAAGACTCCGGTGCTACCACCACCTCCCGCGCCATTGGCAGCCAAGCTGCCAGCGCCAACTACATAACGGATAATATCGCCGCTGCTTACACTAAAAGTGCCTGTTACCGTTGCACCTTGTCCACCCCGAGTGGCTGAGCCGCTACCACCACCACCACCGACAATGGTGATTGTAAAATCGCCACTTGAGGTAGCTGTATAGCTACCTGTTCCGGGAGTCGTGGAGTTAACAAATACTGCTGCACCTGCCGCTAAGGTGAAAGTGGTGCTTTGATTAGGAAAAGTGGTTGATACGGTATAAGTGACGCCTGTACTCATGGGCGTTGTGGTGAGTTCTACCGTGGTTGAGTTGATATAGGTCGCGGCTAAGACAGATATACCATTATTAATTGAAAAGTTAGAGGCATAAGAAGCCCTGGCCGGGGAGACCGCTGAAGCAAAGTTTAAAGTAACCGTATCTGTATCTGTACAAACTGCGGCCGCACTATTGAGTGTTGGAAATTCCCTAGTCCACAAAATATCATTTGCGTCGTTAACAGAGTTAGTGGTGTTGAAGGAAAATTGAGTAAAGTCGGTATCATCTACTTCTATGCCAATAGTTGAGCTGCTGCCATTTTCGTCATCGTTCCCGTAACGAAATCTAACATTACCGTTTTCGTAAATGAGAATTTGGAAACTATATTCTGTACCTGCACCATTATATCGAGGGACATTTTCCCAAGAGGCAACAAAGCGTCTGTTCGGTGCTGAGCCTAAAGTTCCATAGCGTACGGTGCCGCCTAGAGATGGTTCTAAGTCATCCCAATAGCCTGCAATAACTCTGTCGGCAGGCTCTTCAAAACCTGGTCCAGCTAAAGCTGTAGTTATTGGTAGGGCTTCGTTATTGTAGTCTTTATGAAAGCCCTGATCTGTACCAAAGTGAAGTGCACCATTTCCCAATAAACGAACTTGTGTGTATCCCGTTTCTCCTAAATAGAAGGTAAAACCAAGATTAATCAATTGATAGTCATCGTCGGTTGGGTAATCTGTTTGACCCGGATCGTTGGTCCAAACTACATTATTGGTGACGGTATCAAAAGCTTCTCCTGCGACAGTTTGAAATACATAGGCAGCTTTTAGCGACTGTGTAAACAGCAATAAAAGCGCGCACAAAAATACTCCGTTTGCATAACTTATATGTTTAAGCAATTTTTGAGTGGTTAGTTGTTTAGTGTGTGGTTGCTTTGTATTAATTTTTACTCATGTCATGGTTGATTAAGATAAAGCTTGTTTGGCTTCTTCCACTTCCTCGGCAAGTTCATCAACATGGTGGACATCAACCTCGTGTGATAAACCGAGTTTACGAAATGCAGGAACGGTCGAAGTATCTAAATCGGCATATGGATTTTCACCCTCGGGATAAGCTTGTAGTTTTGCGACTGTGACAACATCGGCATAGTCGGCGTTAGGATTTTCATCTCGAGTAAAGTTAGTGCAGGCTGCTGGTACGTGACGTAATTCTTCTGGGAAATCCCAAGCTTTTAGAATCGCACGGCCGACTTTTCCTTGTAGCTTATTAATTATTTTATCCAGCACTTGTTCGTGTTCTAAAATTCCTGGATTTTCTTCCGCTAATGTGAGTATTGGCAGTATTCCTATTTCGTGTACCAAACCTGCTAATGTTGCTTGATCAGGCTTTAAATTGGTGAAGTTACTAGCTAACACATGACTGATAGAGGCTACTTCAATAGAGTGTTCCCAAGAGGCTCTTAATCGTTTATCAATCGCATCATGGGTTGCTTGAAACATTTGCTCCATGGCTAAGCCTGTGGCTAAGTTTCTCACAAAGTTAATGCCCATTCTCGTAATTGCTAATTGTAAGTTGTCCACCACAACAGCTCCCCGCATGAGAGGGCTGTTGGCGACTTTGATTATTCTTGCTGCCAGCGCAGCATCTTGTCCTATCACAGCTGCTAAGCTGCCTGAGTTAACTTCATCATCATTCACCGCTTCTCGAATTTTCAATGCTACTTCTGGCAGTGTAGGCAAGGTCAAACGATCATTTGATATTGCGTCAATTAGTTCTGCTAAAAATTCTTTTTCGAGGCTCATAGAGTTTTCTATATTAAGTCACTTTAATTAATTCAAGTATAGGACCATTTTCATCATTCAACCGAAAAATTTCACTTTCTAGGCTGTTATCTTTTATTAATGCCAACACCGAAGTGGTCTGCTGCCCGCTAGCGCTACATATTACTTCACCTGCTGTTTTTTCATTAGCCCAAATTTTTGTTTTGCTCTCTATTTCTAGTGGATGTTGTATTTGAAATAGTTGCATGTGAGTTTTTAATTTACCCTTATATTGCATTCTGGCTATGACTTCTTGTCCGGTAAAACATCCTTTATTAAAGTCAACGGCTTTTAGTGCTGGCAAATTTAGGTTATGGGGCAAAAATTCATTCTGGGTTTCTGCTGTTAACCACGGAATGCGTTGATTAGCAAGCAATTGAAAAAAAGTGATCTGTGACGAGCTTGTTGTTATTTTGAACAATTTAGCTAGCCGCTCTTTTTCATTTTGAGCCGCTAGTATTATTCGAACTGGATGTTGAGCAAGTTGGCTTATTGTCATTACGTTAATGTGTGGTGAAGGCGCTTGCGGAAATTCACCACAAGGTGATTGCAAACAATAGAGGTAATAGTCGTCAGAAACATCAGCTGCTTCTGCTTTAAAAAAAACCACATATTTTTTAATGTTAGCTAAAGTTGCTTCTATTGTTTCTTTGTGGAGTATTAAAAAAATAGAGTCTTGGACTTTAGTAATAAAAAAAAGCGCAGTACAACGGCCTTGAGGTGTACACATAGCTGATAGTGTTAATTCATTGTTGGTTATTTGTTCTGCGTTAGTGGTTATTTGTCCTTGAAGAAAGCGAACAGTATCGACACCTGTAATTTGGATACAGCCAAAATCGGTAAGAGGACAAAAATTATCAGTTAAATTTTCACTCATTATCTTTCATTAATATGATGGAGGATAGGACGCATTTTAACTGATAATGAGCAGATACTCATCTTATGCTTTCCTCTGGAATTGGCAAACTGATATTATGGAGTACTATTTTGTGAAATACCTTGATTAAAGAGATATTAATGGTAGAACCTTCTTTAAAAACACGTTTGGCTTGGCAGTGTCGGCGAGGCATGTTGGAATTGGATGTGATATTGATTCCATTTCTTGAACAATATTTTGATGATTTATCTCATGATGAACAGCGACAGTTTCGTGAACTCTTAAAAGAGGCTGATCCAGATTTGTATACCTGGTTGATGGGGTATGGTGAGTCTGATAATCTTGAGCTGCGACATATCGTCCAGCATATTAAAAAGGTCATGCAGGTCGGTGTTTGATACCAATCAAGAGCTTTAAGTGAGTTATTGAGCAAGGTAAGTGCTCAATGCAACGTCTTTACAAGGAAAGTATATATGAAAATTGCATCCCGTTTTCCAATCAAATTATGCCCAATAATGTTTTGGGGTCTTGTCGGTTTACATCTGTGCTTTGTGTTCATCATCTTTTATTTTTTCGTGGTTAACTGGCTTTCTTTGCTGGTTGTGCTAACCGTTGGCTGCTCTTATTATTTTTGTTTAACACATTACAAAAAACTCACCAATGCGATGGATGATTTATGCTGGAGTGGGAAACATTGGTTGATTCAGTCTGATACTCAAGTGAAAAGTATTGCTTATTTAACTTTGCAACCGAATAGCTGGGTTTCTCGTCATGCATGCTTGTTGCACTTTACAAGTGAGCAGCAAAGTTACACCTGGTTATTTACCAGAAGGGGGATGGGGCAAAGAACTTACAGTGAACTTTGCTATTTAGCCAAACAAGACTTGGCGGCTACAACAAGCTAACGACTGATTTAATGGACTTTGTTCAGTCAATATTTAAATCTGATATCTAATCGAGTTTAGAAACGATAGTGTCTTTGGCTGATTCATCTAAATCAGGGTAATCTAGCGTATAATGCAACCCTCGGCTTTCTTTTCGTCGCATTGAGCATTCAATAATCAACTCTGCAACAGTCAGTAAATTTCTTAACTCTAGTAAATTACTGCTGACTTTAAAATTTGAATAGTATTCTTTGACTTCCTGTTTTAATAGCAATATGCGGCGTTGGGCCCGCTCTAGTCGTTTTGTAGTCCTAACAATTCCAACATAATTCCACATTAAATGGCGTAGTTCGTGCCAGTTATGAGAAACAATGACTTCTTCATCAGAGTCAGACACTTTACTTTCATCCCAGGCAGGTATATCAACTTTTATGTCTTCTAATTCTTTGCTCTGTTTACGAATTTGTTTGGCTGCTGCTCTTGCATAAACAAGACATTCAAGTAGTGAATTGCTAGCCATTCGGTTGGCTCCGTGGAGCCCTGTAAAAGCAACTTCTCCAATGGCAAACAAGTTACTAATATCTGTCTTTGCATGGTTATCGACAACAACGCCACCACAGGTATAGTGAGCTGCCGGTACGACAGGAATGGCTTGTTGAGTAATATCAATATTGAGAGGGAGCAACCTTTGATAAATAGTCGGAAAATGCGACTTGATAAAGTCGCTGTCTTTGTGACTGATATCTAAGTAAACACAGTCAATACCCAGTCGTTTTATTTCATGATCAATAGCGCGAGCGACAATATCTCGAGGGGCTAACTCTGCTCGTTCATCGAATCGAGGCATAAAACGTTCACCGTTTGGTAGTTTTAAGTATGCGCCTTCTCCACGTAATGCCTCGGTAATTAAAAATGAATGGGCTTTGCTATGAAATAAGCAGGTTGGATGAAATTGATTAAATTCCATATTGGCTATACGACATCCGCTGCGCCAAGCCATGGCTATACCATCACCGCTTGATATATCCGGGTTGCTCGTATAAAGGTAAACCTTGCTTGCTCCGCCTGTTGCCAACACAACAAATTTTGCTTGAAACAATTCTACTTTTGATTGATTTCGGTTAAATGCATAAGCCCCAAAACAACGATTTTCATGGCCGATTAGCCCAAGTTTGTGTGAGGTAATTAAATCAACCGCATTGTAGTTTTCAAATAGTCGGATATTCGTTTGTTGTTTTACCAGATCAGAAAGTGTTGTTTGAACCGCCTTACCAGTCGCATCGGCTGAGTGAATGATTCTTCGGTGACTATGTCCACCTTCTTGAGTTAAGTGGTAATTATTGGAACCATCAGCCTGCTGCTCTTGGCTAAAGGAAACGCCTTGTTCAATTAACCACTCAATCGCTTCTCGGCTGTTTTCTACTGTCATCCGTACTGCTTGTTCTTTGCACAGTCCAGCACCAGCGATTAAAGTGTCATTAACATGAGAATCAACAGAATCCATATTATCTAAAACAGCAGCAATGCCACCTTGAGCATAGTAAGTTGAGCCTTCACTTAAGTCACTTTTACATAACAAATTGATTGAAAAGTGTTTGCTAAGGTTAAGTGCGCAAGTTAGCCCAGCTGCGCCACTGCCTATTATCAATACATCTGAGTGATGATGAATGGTCATAAAATGTGTGTATTGGTCAGAAGTTCGGGTATTTTGCTGAATTTTATTGATAAAATCCAATGTTATTGTTTTATATGAATTGTTTTACCTATTTTGTAGTACTAATTTTTGCCTGAAGGTTATCAATTTAACGCGGTAAAAGTTTGGTTACATGGTAAAATTCTATTTTGATCGATTTAAGTGTTGATAAATATAAGTTAGACAAGTTTTTGAGAGGGGCTGTTGATGCTTTGCTATAATAGTCAGCATTTGGTTCGCATAACAAAAATGAATATAAGCTAGGGAACTATCGAAGGCTTTTGGCTGTCAACACCGACTATAAATACTTCAACCACTTATAAAAGCTGAAAAGCTTGGGGTGATAATAAGAAGATTCCTTACTGGTCAATGATAAATAGGTTTGCCCAGTCTAGTGTTAATTGGAAAATAAATAATAAATGACTAAAACGACCGACGCCGAATTAGTAGAAAGAGTTCAAAGAGGCGACAAAAGAGCATTCGACCTATTGGTTTCCAAGTATCAAAATAAGATATTTGTCATAATTAGCCGTTTTATTAGCGATCAGGCAGAAGTCTATGATGTTGCTCAAGAAACCTTTATTAAGGCTTATCGAGCATTGCCTAATTTTCGTGGAGATAGCGCTTTTTATACTTGGATATATCGTATTGCAATTAACACTTCAAAGAATTATTTAACAGCAAGGGGAAGACGTCCTCCAGCGTCAGACATTGATTCACAAGAAGCCGAAAACTTTGGGGTAGGAGTTGCTTTGAGAGAAAATGCATCACCAGAAAAGCTAATGATGCGAGATCAATTAGAAGCGACTATTTTTGAGGCTATTAATGAGTTGCCTGAAGATTTGAAGACTGCAATATCATTGCGTGAAATAGAAGGCTTAAGTTATGAAGAAATTGCAGAGTCTATGGCGTGTCCTGTCGGTACGGTGAGGTCGCGTATTTTCAGGGCTAGAGAGGCGATCGATGAGAAAATAAAGCCTTTAATGGATATAAAATCGTAATATTTTCTTAATAAATGTCAGTTTATCTGAACTTTTTGTTAGCAACTGTGTCAGACATGGCAGAATAAAAATTAAATAATAAATGAGCAGTTTAATGTTGACTAGTTTATATGAGTAGGATATATCTTCAGTCAATTAAGCTGAGGTTATTTTAGGTGTTGTGATTAAGAAGCGACATAGGCAATTAACTAATCAGGGTTGAGAGTAGTCAATTTATGGTAAATAAATCTACATTCGCTAATCATTCTGGTAATGATGATCAAAACTTATCTGATCTTTTGGATGGTTATGGCGATGTTTCTGAGTCAATTGAGCAATTAATTGATAGTGAAGAACAACGCCAAGCATGGTATCGATATAACATGGTGAGTTCAGTACTTCAAAAAGAAAACTCGGCTTTTAGTTCGTATGAATTTTCCAAAGCGATTTCAGCTAAAATTGCTGAAGAGCCCGCCATTATTGCTAGACCGAAGAAACAAAGAAAAATTGCCTCTGCGCTTTGGAAAAAAACCGGTGGGCTGGCTGTTGCGGCTTCTGTTGCTTATGCTATGGTCTTTTCTGTTGATATGATGAGCCCACAACAAAGTGGAATGGGTGGTGATAATACCACTGCTGAAAATCAATCAAACTCAGCTCAAGATGAAGATATTGTTGCTATTTCTGAATCGGATGCTGCTGAGCAAGCTAATTTAGATAGAATTCAGGCTATTTTAGATCGAATGAAGAAGAATAGTCTAAATGTTAGTGAGCATTTAGTTGGCGGTGAAAAAATTGTTTCGATTAAATTAAATAAAGTGGATGAGCTTGAAAAGCAAGTTCGCGATATGAAGAAACCTTCTGAAATTAAGTCTAAAGATTAAAGTGTTCACTATTTAATGGTGCGATAGTTCTCTCTATCTCACCATGAATTTCTCTTTTTTGTTGATTGATAGGTGGTCAATCAAGCATAAAATCTCTGTTACTTTATAATAATCGAATTATAATAGTTGTTATCTGATGGGGTTCTCTTTATCCAACTATTGACTCATTAATGTTGTCTATTTTTTATGAAATTAAAAAATGAAATGCTTCAAGAGAGCGGACTTGTTACACGAATAGAAAATAACATTGCTTGGATAAATACTCAAGCCAAGCTAGCTTGCTCTTCTTGTCAGGTTGAATCTACGTGTGGTAATGGGGTTTTGGAAAAATACCTGGCGGGCAAAATTTTTATTTCTAAACTGGAAAATACATTGGATGCTAATGTAGGTGATCAGGTTGTAATATCTATTCCTAAAGCTCGCGTGACAAAAGCCTCTATTATTGTTTACATGATCCCACTTTGTGCTTTGATTATTGGTGCCTTTATCGGTAACTATTGGTCTGAAGCTTTGAGTATTTTGTTCAGTGGAATAGGATTTGCGTTGGGGTTGTTAATCATTCGGCTTTATAATTACCAAATTAGTAAAGATAAAAATTATACGCCCTTCATGTTGAGTAAAATTAAGTCTAACAAGCCATATCCGCAACTTGATAAAGTAAAGATTGTTAATATAGATTAAGTTTAAATCGCTTGCTTCATCAAGTTTATATCGGAAATAGTTGCTCTGCAATTTGCTCCCATGTTTCTCTTGCTCCGGTAATAGGAACCTGTTTTAGTACAAAGTTAAAATCGCAAGCGGGGCGCAGTAAAGAGATGCTCATTAAGTCTTTTTGCAAAGCATTGGCATCATAATTATTTAATAGTTGATAGGAAGATATTAGCTCGTCTATTAATCCTTTATCTCCCTGACATAAAAATAAAATGGGGGTTGCCAATTCTAATAGTCTGCTACGGCCTATTATGGCATCACCAAAATCAATAATGCCGGTAATGCGATAATGTTCAGTTTGCTTTTCTACCATTATATTCCACGGGTGTAGATCCATATGAATAAAAAATACATCACCATCATCGTGTTTACTATTGGTTGTGGCCAAATAAGGGGTAATCTGTTCGACTAACTGGCTTGGAACTTTTTTTCGGGTATGCCTGGCAATACAGTCTTGTTTTAACTGGCCCAAGTAGTTATTCCATTCGACCTTTAAAGAAGAATTATTTTCCATGGGTATTAAATGAAGATAACGAATAAATTCTCCGAGTTGATTAACGATGTCTCGTTTATTATCAATATTCATTGATGGCCAAACATCCGCTAAGGAGATGCCTGGTAGTTTAGTGATGATAATATAGAGCCAATTATTTATTTTTCCATGAGCTAATACTTTTGGTGTTGCCAGAGTCAGTTTATTTGTTAAAAGGTTTGCGGCCTCCAATTCAGCTGAACCTTGTCGAATCCAATTGGGGGGAACTATTTTGATAACAATTGAGTCTGACTGTTGAAAGAGTACGTTTGCTCCTTCGGTGATTCGTTCAAACTTCAGTGTGGGTAAATGGTGCTTATCTTTTATATATTCTAAAACAGGCAGCCAAAAACTATCTTCGAACTGGTCAATGATTTCAACTGCTTGCTCATAAGTCGGCTGTTCAGGTAATAAAGTTAATTTCGATATCTGAGACATAACGTATTTAGCTTGTTATTCAATATATTTAAAAGTGAAATATATCCATTTATTTAATTAACCTTAGTGGACAAACTCCGACGAGCTGATAAGGACCATATGCGCGATTGACATCGAGGCCAGAGCCTAAAGCGACTCATTAAACAGGCCGAATATATGACAGCAAACCTGTCCCTGTTATCAAACTATTTGACCTGGCAATATCGGAGGAGACTATATATGAGGTTAATTAATAACATCTTATAATAAAAACTTAGCTACTGTAAGCAAACAGTGATTTTCTTAAGTTTTAGTTAAGAATTAATTGGTATATTATTTATAATAATTTTAACCAACGAGGCAACTATGCGTCTATTAATCCTATTCGTTATCATTATTATTGGTAATTTACCAACCAAAGCAACAGATACAATTGATTTATCTCAGTATGAAGGTAAGGTGGTCTACCTTGATTTTTGGGCGTCTTGGTGTATACCTTGCCGTAAATCCTTTCCCTGGATGAATCAAATGCAAAAAAAATATGGACAAGATAAGTTAGCTATTATTGCCGTTAACTTAGATAAAAAGCATGAGCTTGCTCAAGATTTTCTAAAAAAATATCCTGCCGAATTTGAAGTACTATATGATCAGGCAGGAGTGTTAGCTAAAAAGTATCAAATTCCAGGTATGCCAAGCAGTATTATTTTTGATCATAATGGTAAAGTAGTTTCTGCACATAGTGGTTTTTTTAGCAAAAAACGTGATGAGTATGAGCTTCAATTACAGTCTGTTATTAATAAAATTCCCCAGAAATAAAATGAGGATTAGTTGTGAATAATTGGGTAATGTCAAAGACAAGTAGGGGGTTAAAAGTTATTGCGATTATATCTATTGCTTTAATTAATGGGTGCTCTTCTATGGGGGTAGAGCCCTGGGAAAGAGATTTATTGGCTAAGCAAGCAATGGCTATTAATAGTTCTCCAATGGATCAGGCAATTGATGAGCATATTTATTTTAGTAAAGAAGCTTCTAGTGGCGGTAAAAGCTTTGCGGGCGGAGGTTGCGGATGCAACTAAAAACAAATATGAGTGTTGCCGAAAAATTAGCATTAGCAGCAACAGCATTAGTTGGAACAACCAGTCATGCTGAAACCGTTGAAGATGAGTGGCAATTTGTTGGGAGTGTTTTAACGTATAGTGAACCTGATAGGGTTTCTGCATTAGAAACAATTATTACGGCTGAAAAAAATTTTGATGATACTGCAAAGTTATCTTATAAAGTGGTTTTAGATTCTCTAACGGGAGCCTCTGCTAATGGAGCCATTTTACAAGATTCTGTACAAACCTTCACTCGACCATCTGGTAATGGACAGTATACTATCAGTCCTTTAACAACACCTTTAGATGATACTTTTAAAGATACACGTGCACAGTTAAACGTTAGTTGGACTGATATTATTGGTGAAGATTCTCGCTATACAGTTGGTACTAATTTATCAAGAGA
The DNA here is from genome assembly GCF_052495765.1 of Aliikangiella litoralis. The sequence continues at coordinate 1,766,573 of NZ_CP199292.1, forward strand.
GTACGATTATCGATCTATTTCTTTTAATGGTGAGTTCGCAAAAGATTTCGATCGCAAAAACACGACTTTGTCGGTTGGTCTTTCTTTAGCATCAGATACGGTATCTCCTGAAGGTGGACGGCCATTGGGTTTTTCATCGATGGTAATTGATTCTGGACAGTTTGCTAATGAAGATACTTACCGGCAAGCATTTAATGCAACGAGAATTGATGGTGATGGCAGTATTGATACGACCGAGTTATTATTAGGTTGGACTCAAATTGTCAATCGAAGAATGATAATGCAGTTCAACTATGGTTATGCAGATATAAGCGGTTATTTAACCGACCCTTTTAAAGTGTTATCTGTCATTGATAATAATGCTATCGCTCAAGATTATGTTTATGAGAGTCGACCTGAATCGAGAAAACAGCACTCTCTATTTGGTATGATGAAATACCACTTAGAGGATTCGATTGTTGATTTTTCTTACCGTTATTTAACTGATGATTGGGAAATAAAATCTCATACACTGGACTTTAAATGGCATATATTTTCAAACGATAACACTTTCTGGGAACCCCACATTCGTTTTTATCAACAGTCAGCAGCTGATTTTTATAAACCCTATATGCTTCAAGGGCAAGCAACACCTGAGTTTGCCAGTGCAGATTATCGAGTTGGTGAGATGTCTGCTGTTACTCTTGGGTTAAAATATGGTTTTATGATAGGGGATAACCGAACTGAAATTCGAGCTGAATACTATCTACAAACGCCTAAAGCGGCGACTGCTGAACTCGTTTCTGCAGTTGAAGACTTAGATATTTATCCAGAGGTTGATGCTTTTATGATTCAGTTAACTTATTTCTTTGACTGATTTAAGTCGTACAGAATATGATGGAAAAAACTTGAAACCATTTGAAGTCCATTCGTATAAGAATTTTTTTAAAGTTTCATTTTTTGCTATGGCTAGCCCTTGTGAGATTTTAATTTATTCAAATGATCTGAATTTAGTCAATGAAGTTGCCAAGCTTGCGGTTGATGAAACTCATAGAATTGAGTATAAGTTTAGTCGATATGTTGAAAATAATTTATGCTGGCAATTAAATCATAGCAAAGGAAAAGAAGTCACTATAGATGCAGAAACCTTTGCATTGCTTGAATATGCTCGCCAACTATATGAATTAAGTGATGGGTTGTTTGATATTACATCGGGGGTGCTTAGAAAAATATGGTCATTTAAAACTGAGGCAAAACCGCCAACTGAAGAACAGGTTAAGACTATATTGCCTCAGGTGGGGTTTAAAAGAATTATTTATGATGAAAAAAAATTTATTTTGCCTGAAAAAATGGAAATAGATTTTGGTGGATTAGGAAAAGAATATTGTGTTGATGAGGTCACTAAGTTATTAACGCCAATCTGCCAAAAAAATAAGGCAAGTTTTCTGGTTAATCTTGGTGGCGATTTAAGTGCTTTAAGTTTTAATTCGTTACATCCACCCTGGCAAGTTGGTGTTGAAAGTGTTGTGTCTAAGCAATCGGTTAAAACTGTCATTTCAGTAACACAAGGAGCGGTAGCAACTAGTGGTAGTACCAAGCGAGTATTTACTTATAAAGGAAAAAGTTATGCTCATATTCTTAATCCAAAAACAGGTTACCCAATAGAAGGTGCACCACGTTCTGTGACTGTCTTTGCTTCAACGTGTTCTTTAGCCGGAGGAATGAGTACTCTAGCTCAACTACAAGGCGTTAATGCTGAAAAATTTCTTAAACAAAGTCATGTTAAACATCTTTGCTATTGGTAAGTCATACGATTGCATCGATGATTAGTAAAATACATAAGAGTATAAGCATGCCAATCGCTATACCAGCTTTGGGCATTAAGGCTGTGCCTATCCAGGTTTGATATGTACTTGGTAATTGCATCCATTGAGTACTCACTTTTCCAGCTAGTTGTCTAGCCAATAGTCGAAGAAGAATATAAATTATAAAGCCAAGGTAATCGAAAAAATAATGATCCCCATACATTGTCAATAGCGACTACACCAATAAGTGTTGGGTGAATAAGTTTTTTGTTTTTAATTCATCAATGACATCACATTAGCTTTTAAGTCTAATTATAAATTATCGCAGTTTAAATCATAAATAGGACCTACCCCAGTCATATGGAAGTTAGTAAATTGATTGCCATCATGATCTTGGCGAAAGCTTACATATTGAAATCGGCAACGACCATCTGGATGAGTCATAGTGACGATACCAGAAATAATTTTTCCTGTGATGATCCCTGTGAGTGGATTACGAGTAATTGCCCAGTCATTTCCTATGAAGTAACTTTGTTTTAAGGTTTCTTTCCAATTCCAGGCATTGGCCCATTGCTTAGCTGCTTGTAGTGCTTGCTTTTGTTGAGCAGGATCTTTTAAACCTTGTTGTGGTAACTTTTGATTGGCAACTTTTTGTTTTTGTGCTTCATTAGCGCGTTTTTCAAATTCTAATTTTATTTGTTTGAAGTAACCAGCCATGGTTTGATCAATGATATTCTGCTTTTCTTTTTGCGATAAAATTTGTCTGATGTAGGCTTGGTTATTTGAAAACACATTGTAATGGTTATGCTTGTCCCATAAAACTTTGCCTAAGCCGCCTGCATTTGCAAAGGTAGAAATGAGCACGCCGTCTTTTAAGTCAAATAGATAATAACTAGTCGCATGCAAGTAGACGTCAACGCCAGCAATGGCGCTTTCTTCTGGTAAATGTTGGTATGTATTGATTGGGCAACGATCGCAGGGCTTGATATTAATTTGTTTTTTACCTTCTGTTAGAAACTCAATAGTATATTCTTTTTGAGCTTTTCCTAAATGTTTGACTGGTATTGCTAAGTAATAGCGTCCATCATTGTGTGCCATTTCGCCGATATCTTGATTCATAATATCTGAGGATAGTTTTATAGCAAAAGTCTCTATTTGTTGACGTGTTATCGATTGTGATTTGGATTGGTTTTTTGAATAGATATTAGCATGACCTATTTTTTTCCAGATTTTTCGACCTAATATCCCGTCGGGCTGTACTAATACAAAACTATCATCATCATATTTAAACAGGTAAAGCCCTGCGGTAGAAAAAACAGGCACGCCTAGTGTTTGGCTTTCTTCAGTATTATAAGTATAAACGGCAGGAGGGCATTTTTTACAAGCTGCCACAGCAACAACGTTTTTGCCTCCTAGTTGGCCAAACTGGACAATAACCTTAGATTGCCCTCTTTCTGGAGTGCCTAAATAATAAACACCATTAATGTTTTCGGGGGTCAGTGTGCTGCTACTAGCTGATGAATTGAGTACAAATAATGTAACCATCATAAGTACTACCATATTGATTAGAGTTTTCATTTTTATTCCTGTTAATTGTTATTTTCATTATTTTATTATCATTTTAGTCTGGACTGCATTTGATTGTAAAAATGCTACTCAATTATTTTTATTCATCATCTGGATTTTTAAATGGTTTTTAGCAGAATTTAATCACCAGCAATTGAGATTTACTGTAATCACGCGTATAGTGCGCGCTAACTTTTATATCCTTTTTTGAAGGACATTATCTTGTCATATTACCTGTTTATGAATTTAGTGGAGAATGGTTATGTTTGTTGAAAAGTATTTTCGCCAAATTGAAGAAGGTGTTTCTTTTTCTAAAGAGCAGGGTAGTCGGTTTGCTAAGGAAATAGCCGGAGACTTTAACCCGCTACATGATGTAGATAATAAACGATTTTGTGTTCCTGGAGATTTGCTGTTTGCTGCCACTCTTAGTCAGTTTGGTATTAGCCAGTCAATGAGCTTTAAATTTAAAGAAATGGTGAGTGGTGATGTTGCTGTTAAATTTACTGAAAGTGATAACGCGATCTTGCTGGAAGGGGACAACGATAAGCAATACTTAACAATTGCTAAGCAAGGAGAAAGCACTAAAAATCATGATTTTATAGAAACACTAATCAAGAACTATGTTGCTTTTTCTGGCGAGACTTTCCCAGGGATCCTTGTCTCATTGATGAAACAAGAGGGGGTTATGATTAATCCAGATAAGCCTATGGTTATCTACGAGATGATGCAATTAGATTTATCAGAGTTTTCTGATATTGGTCCTGAAGTTGTTTTAACTCATTCCAAGTTAGACGTAAATGGTAGACGTGGTCTGGTGATCATGGAATTTGATTTAAGAGTAGACAGTCGCTCAATTGGTCAAGGTAAAAAGCAGATTATTATGGGAGGGTTAAGACCCTATGAGCAAGATAGAATTGATTGGCTTGTGGATTACTATGCACAGCGTAAGATAGAGTATTTTAGCTAATTAGTTGCTTTAAAAAATGCTTCTTATTTAGAAGCGGTTAACGCTGCTAATTGAAAAATATCCTCTTAGATTATGATTAAATATTTGCTTTATTAGCCAAAAAATCCTACATTATCAGTCAGATAGAATAATTTAAAAAACTGAATCATTGATGATTGTGGGTATCTGTTTATGACGGCCAAAATTATTTCAATCGCCCAGGCTAAGGGCGGAGTCGGGAAAAGTACCATATGTGCCAATTTGGCAGTAACGTTTTCCCAATCATCCAAAGTACTGATGATTGATTGTGATCCTCCCCAAAACTCTTTATCGGCCTGGTTTGCCATTAGAGTAAATCTGTATGAAGATACCGGATTACATATTGAACAAGCCGCAACTTCAGCCCAATTAGTGGGTTTAATTGAGAAAAATAAAGAGAAATATGATTATATTTTAATTGATGGTGCTCCTCATGTGAATGCCGTGGTGCGAACCATGTTGTTGTTGTCAAACCTGATCATTATCCCACTTGCACCGTCATCTGTTGAAATCTGGTCGTTTGCTACTTTTGAGACATTAATCGAAAAAGCTGAAAGTCTCAACAAATCGCTTAAAACTAAAATATGTTGGAACCGTGTTAGACGGCGTGTTAAGTCTTCTGAAGAAGTTATAGATTCCGTTGCTAAAGAATCAAAACTAACGGCATTGAAAAACCAATTAACCTTTAGAGTAGCATATATGGATTCATTCGCTGAAGGGTGCAGTGTTTATGAGTGGACCGATCCTGTGGCAAGTGCAGAAATCTGGTCGCTTAGCTCAGCGATTAAACGCGTTATTAACAAAGTTGAGCCAGTGAAACTATCAAAGTCAGCAGCCGTTCAGGAATTTATAAAAAAAGGATAGGCAAAGCGATTTAATATAAAAATATTGAAGAATGTTGGTTAATTAGCAATTTTTTTGCGTCTTTGCCATGTAATAAAACCGCTAATAGCTAGTAAAATTATGATTACAGCGGTGATATCATTGAACAATTGTCCTGATAGGCCCAATAACCTACCACTGTGTAAATCTTGTACAAAGCGTAGTTGGGTTATTTGGCGTGCCTTATAATTGTCTTGTAGGCTAACTAATGATGATTCTGTTAATGGCGTTGGCTCAAAGTGGTTTAGCTTAAGTTGTTTTATCTCTTCTGGAGGCTGCCATTCGAATGATGAAAGCTCCATGATGAAATCAGATTTTCCAGTATTAACGGCGAGTAAACCATTGGTATAAGCTGCTGCAACAATATTGGACTCCAAATCATCTAAATATGAAATTTTTTCTGCAAGTTCCCAATTCTCAGTGAAAACATAGAGATGATGTGTCGTAATGGCAAAGTAAAAGTTTGCGTGTTGTAATACTCCCAGTAGTTTACCTTCTTCTTCGTTAAAAAATAGTTGGTTAATATAAAGCTGATGATCTAATTGGCAAGCTGTCATTTGTTTACTTGTAAAGCAAACTGCCTGTTTAGGGGCTTTTACCCCATATATATCCAGTAACCAAGCTGACTTGATGTGATTGAGGTGTAAGCCAAAAGATTCGTAATGGTTGAGTAAAACCCCAGTAATGGCGAGGTTTAACAGAAATACAGAAGCTGCAAAGCCAAGTCGCCTATGCCACTTTCTAAAAATTCCTTTACGTTTTCTTAATTTTTGTTGTTTATGGTATTTGTTCATTAGTCAACAAGTTTGGCAAGCATTAAAGCAACCCGAGCAATTTTTTTCATGGCTGCAACAGACATTGTTGCCCCAGTAATGCCATCAATATGCCGACTTAATTGGCCACCTTCGTCCAGTTTGATGTTATCAAATTGCTGTGTAAATGCTTGCATGCGAATTTCATCACCGCGGCTTTCCCTGAATGCGAGTACTTTCATTTGCTGAATTCTATCTTTTTCTATCTGTACTGCAAATGAAATTGGTCTTTCTTTGCCTATTTCATCTAAAAACCATACTGTTCGTTGACTACTTTTCCAGTAACGGATCCTTAGTTTGGGGTAGGGGTGGTGTAGTATTTTGATAATTTTTTGCTGGATTGAGTCGTTTAACCAAAGAACTTTGGCTTCGGGGGGGGTTATTTGAGGAGTTTTAGGAAAGGCTATATTTAAAAAATCTTTTTGGCTCATATAAGTTTTGGCCAAAGTGGTAGGGTGTTGCATTGCAAACACGAATATCAACAAACCAATCGCTAATTTTATTTTGATATCGATTTGCCTCAAGATTGACCTCTAAGTTGGTGTAATTAAAACTAATTAAGGCAAGAGCGAGCCTTGCCTTAATTGGTAAAGTATATCATGGGATAAACGAGGCTGAGTGGCTATTTTAGTACCTGTTTTCCCAATAATTTGGTTATCTATTAGAATTGATAACCAACACCTAGATTAAACCCACTTCCATTTTGCGCGCCAGTACGGTTTTCAACATCAAACTTAAATACTACATATTCATGTGGCCAATAGTTTAAGCCAATGTTACTTTGCCGTTTTTCTGTATCTGTTGAATCACCAGCATTGTTATCCCAAACATTATAACGAGCAAATAATCCAAAGCTTTCATTGAAACGATAGCTTGGCTCAATGTAGTAGCCTTCTTGCTCATCACGACCAATCGCTTCAGCATCTGCCCCATCAATTTCCCAAGCGGCATAAAGTGCTCTTAAGCCAAAACCACCTTTATTGTATACGGCATGAGCAGTAAATAGTGAGGCACCTGCATCCAATTCACCTTGGGTAACATCTGATTGAACTTGATAAGATGCTGCTAGTTCAAGGCCCGGGATAGCGGTGTATTTTAGTCGAGCGGTATACGCCAAACTATCAGCATTGGCGTTGGCAACTTTTTGACGACCATCGCGAATTAAAAATGATTTACTACCATCGGTTGGTACACTTAAACCTGAGTGGAATGCAAAATCTGCGCTCCAACCATCACCAAACTTAGTATTGATTGATGAGCCTGCTTCCCACCAAGTGGCAGGAATGATGTTCTTTTCTACAGGGTTTCTTTCAACGCCATAAAAAGTGTTTGGTTCATGGGTTTCATTAAGAATACCAACAGGTACTAAAAACAAACCTGCTTTTAAAGTGCTTGCGTCGGTTAAATCCATTTCTATATAAGCTTGTTCTAATTCAACTTCACCTGGTTTACCTTCTCCAGCTAAAGAGTGCTCAACTTCGAGCTCCGAGAAAAAGCGGATGCTATTGGTAAATTCATGACCAACAAATAAAACAAATCGATGGAAGTCAATAGATTCGCTGTCCTCAATATTGTTGTAATGAAGCTCTCCATAACCACCAATACTGGTTTTACTGTTAGTACCGCCTAAGTTTTGCTCAATAGCAGCAACACTGGCTTCTACTTTTTTATCAGTTTCTGCCGTTTTTTCTTCGGCTTTTTCTACTTTATTTTTTAACGCTTCAATTTGCGTTTGCTGTTTTTTAATAAGCTCTAATAGCTCTTTATTGCTAGGCTCTGCGGCCATAACAGAGGTTGATGCAATTAAAGCAGCTATTGCTGATAATTTAAATTTCATAAGTTTTCCACACAAAATTAGATTGTTAACATTATTTATTATTATGGCGCGGACTATACGCAAATACGTTTATTAATGCAAATCATTATCGTTGGTAGGTGTGGTTGGTTTTGATTTAGATCAAGCTTTGAATTTCCATACATAGGTTGTATCCATCGTTGTATTACAAGCAACACTGGCCTATAGGTTTATTTTAACTTTTTGATAATAAACCTGGCAGGGTGTATGGCTTCGGCCAGGGTTTGAGGAATTGGTGATATATCATTATTAATTAAACTGGCCAAGTGCTGACTAGCCAGTAGTGAGTTGATTAATCCATGTGAACCATAAGCGGTGTTTAGCCATAAGCCCGGTATATTGTAGTAAGATAGCTTGTCTCTTAGCAGTCGCTTTTGTCCGAGTCCTGTGAAATCGTGCGTGAGTTTTGTTTTATCGGTGACACCGCCAACGATTGGCAGCCTGTCTTGCGAGTGTAATCGATAACCGATGGTTCCTTGCAGTTCCAACGCTTGTTTTTGTGAGTCAGATAAAAAGGGTAGCTGCATTGTTTGCAAAAGGTTAGTTGCTTTGTCGAGTAAGTTTTTTTGACTGTGATAATTTAATTTATCGTCATGTAATTCATCAAAGGTGGCTCCCAAAATAAATGCATGGTTTTCGTGAGGCACTAAATAAATTTGTTCACAAAGAATTTGTTTTAGTTGTTCACCCAGTAAAGGGTGACTAAAAGCACAAGTCTGACCTCGGGTAACATTGGTTGAAAAGTTAATAAACTGGTTGTGCAATTGGCTTTTTGCTCCACCACAGAAAATGACATGTTGATAAACTAGCTTTTGTTGATTGGTGATTACTTCCCATTGGTTATCTTGTTGATTAACGGCTGTGACGGATGTATTAAGCAATAATCTTTTTTGACTCGTGTCAATTTGATTAATGAATAGTTTGCACAATTTTGACATATTGAGTGCGGCTGCATGTGGAAATAAAAGACTACGTTCTGGATTAATATGAGCGGGTACATGACTCACCCAGTTATGAAGCCGAAGCTCATCAATTAAGTTCAGTAATTCATCTTTTTGAGTTGCACTATCTAATAAACGAATTAGACCACTTTGGATAATAACGGCATCTTTTTCCACTTTTGGTAATTCTGCTAAAAACCGTAAAAGATATAAGTATCCAAGCCAACTAAACTGGCTGCTGTAGTTCATGTCACTAGTTAGTTGAGGATGAAATATGCCCGCCGCCGCACCAGAAGCCTGGCTGGCTAAATGCTTTGAGTGTTCAAAAATATCAACCGCTATTCCTTTTTGTGCCAGACAATAAGCTGTTGCACATCCAGCGATACCACCACCAATAATGGCCACTTGCTTTGGTTTAGTCGTTTGCTTGTAATGAAGCCACGGACGTTCGTATTTAAGGTTGATGAATTTAGCGGTGGGGCTATTTGTCTGAGGTGGCGCAAATGTTGCCGTTAGCATTTCTCGTTTGCGGCCAAAGCCTTTACGTTTTATTATTTTAAAACCAACCTCTTTTAGCGGTGTTTTTACCTGAGAGGCAACACTAAAAGAGGCTAAACGAGTACCTGGTTTTGAAAGGTGGGCTATTTTTTCACAGGTTGAAGGCGCCCACATTTCAGTATTTTTACTAGGAGCAAAGCCATCTAAAAACCAATGATCAATTTTTAGTTTATCAGCCTGGTAGTTTGATTCGGTTACTAAGTCTTGAAGCGCATCATCAACAGGCATAAAAAATAAAGTTAAGGTCACCTGATATTCTTTTAAAAAAATTTGGTGTCGCCCATAAGTAAGAGAAGGGTAGTTGCGAATGAGCTTTGTAGATAACTTTGAAAACTGAGGCCAGTGATGAGTAATTAATTTTAGATCTGATACAGTCAGAGGTCTTTTTTCAATGGAAAGATAATGCAGATGGTTGTTTTTATTATAAGCATTTTGTTTGGTTATTTGTTGCCAGAGTGTAACGGTATTAAAAAAATTAAGTCCGCTACCAAAGCCCAATTCAATAATCGAAAAATCAGACTGTTGTTTATTTGACCAATCTTTTTCTAGTTGATTACCTTCAATAAAAACATAGTTTGACTCATCAACGCCCCCTTCAGAAGAAAAATAAATATCGTCAAACTCTAAATTAAAAGGCTGGTTATTGCGCCATTCTATTTTAGCTGGTTTGACGGTAGCAAATTTTTTAAGGTGGGCGCTAGACATTATCGCAATCTATCTATTGATACAAACAGCGTCTGGTATTAATCCCTAATTAAATTCAGAAATTCACCACGTGTTGCTGGTTTTGAGCGAAACGCGCCAAGCATAATTGATGTTGTCATTACCGAGTTTTGTTTTTCGACACCACGCATCATCATACACATATGTTTAGCCTCAACGATTACACCAACTCCGGCAGCATTGGTAACTTGCATAATGGCTTCAGCAATTTGCTTTGTCATGTTTTCTTGTATTTGCAAACGTCTGCCAAACATATCAACAATACGCGCTATTTTAGATAGGCCAATCACTTTGCCTGTTGGCAAATAAGCCACGTGGCATTTTCCAATAAACGGCAACAAATGGTGCTCACAAAGAGAATAAAGTTCAATATTTTTGACTATTACCATTTCATCATTATCTGATTCAAAAATAGCATTGTTTACCACATCATCAAGTGATTGGTGGTAGCCGCGAGTTAAAAACTGCATTGCTTTTGCTGCGCGCTGTGGTGTATCTTTCAGTCCATCTCTATTGATGTCTTCGCCTAGCTCTGACAATATATTGGTGTAAAAGCTCGCTAGTTTATCCGTCATTTAAGTTACTCTTATCAAAAGTTAGCCGAAATATTATTGGCAAAAGGGGCTATTGTAGCCTTACTGAGAGCGTTAGCCAAGCGCTAGCCAAATTCCAACGCCTATCATTAAGGTTCCTGAAACTCGATTAAGCAGACGTACATTGTCACTATTTGAAATCAACTGGCGTAATGTTTTTCCACCTGTTGCATAAAGCGTTAAAAAAGTGAATTCAGTGACGAGTATAATTAATACGAGCATAGTCAATTGTGGAACAAGCGCCAACTCTGGATTGATAAATGGAGGCAGCAGCGACAGCATAAAAGCCCACCCTTTAGGATTAACTATAGCTGTGATAAAGCCCTGTAATACCAATTGCTTTGCATCAACATTGGGTGGTGTATCAGCCTTAGGGCTGAGTGACATTTTTCCTTTGGAACGCCACAACTGAAGACCAAGATAGGCTAAATATAAACCGCCAGCGTATTTAGCAATATTAAATATATCTGGATATCTCAACATAATATTGGCAACGCCGATAACTGAAAGAATAGAAACTAACGCAACGCCAATTAGTTCACCCCACATCATCCAAAATGTTTTACGCACCCCAATGGTCATACCGAGGGTCATGGCTAAAGTCATGCACATACCTGGTGTTGAAGAAACGAGCGCAAAAGTGGGAATGAAAATAGCGAGTAGTGTGTAATCAATGCTCATAAAATGCTTTTTCTGAAACAAAAAGTCATTTTAACTAAAAGCCCGCTATTTAACCAAACGATTTGTTTTTAGTAGATAAGGTCTGGTTTTTTATAATAGCTGCCTATGCGGCAGTGAACTTATTAGATGAGAAAAAATTATGAGCCTTTTATTTCTAAGCTGCCTATGCGGCAGTGAACGAAATCAGGAAGACTTTGAAAGTTTTGGTGAATTTCTAAGCTGCCTATGCGGCAGTGAACCTGAAACTGTTTTTTCGCCAACGCTCGCCCTATTTCTAAGCTGCCTATGCGGCAGTGAACGTTTTTCCCGTCTGCAAGCGAGTTTGTAGTAATTTCTAAGCTGCCTATGCGGCAGTGAACTAGAGGGACTTTTATCTGTAGGCTCTGGCATTTTTCTAAGCTGCCTATGCGGCAGTGAACGGGCAAAAACACAATCGCTTACGGCCGAAACTTTTCTAAGCTGCCTATGCGGCAGTGAACGACGAGTTAAATCACGCCATATACAAATTACATTTCTAAGCTGCCTATGCGGCAGTGAACAACTCTTATATTTTGATTGAGCTGCGAGCATTTTTCTAAGCTGCCTATGCGGCAGTGAACGACAATTTCTGCTTAATGTGGATGGTTGGCATTTTCTAAGCTGCCTATGCGGCAGTGAACGGTTAAAATAAGAGTTTATGCTGACATTTTGGTTTCTAAGCTGCCTATGCGGCAGTGAACATGACGCAAAGACAAAATCGGGCAACCCGCAATTTCTAAGCTGCCTATGCGGCAGTGAACGCTTTTCTATACAAATCAGACGCTTTACTGTCTTTCTAAGCTGCCTATGCGGCAGTGAACTACAGGCTTTATCGTTTCAGCTACGGGATCAATTTCTAAGCTGCCTATGCGGCAGTGAACTCAGATTGCTTTGAAGAGGGTTTACAAATGATTTTCTAAGCTGCCTATGCGGCAGTGAACTATAAGGAGCTTTCACGTTTTAACGCTAAAGATTTCTAAGCTGCCTATGCGGCAGTGAACTGTAGCTTCGTTTTTCGTAATTTATTTTTATTTTTCTAAGCTGCCTATGCGGCAGTGAACTTCTTTTAAAGTTTTCGTATAAAGATAATTAATTTCTAAGCTGCCTATGCGGCAGTGAACAAAAAATAGGATGGGTTTATTGGGAGGGTAAATTTCTAAGCTGCCTATGCGGCAGTGAACTACAGTATAAACATAAAAAAATAAGTGGCAACAGTCACTTAGCTAGTTTTTGGCCAAAATACCAAAGTTTTTAAGCCATAATATAACTTATTGATTAACAAGAAAATTTTTAAAGAGCAAAAATAAAAGGTCAAAATAAGATAACCGAAGCTATTTTAACTTTATTTGAACTATTATTGCTAAGAAAAATTAGGGAAAAGTCAGGTCCAGAAAAATTATTTCAGAACCCCAAAGATAAACCTCGATTAGAATTGGCAATTATATTATTGCTGGCAATTCTGTTTAGCAGAAAGTAAAAGCTAGCTCACCCGCTAAATATCACCCGCCTCAACACGCTGACCCAGTTGAGTAATTAAATTCAACATACCACCGTCATATAAAAATCGGTCCGGCCAACAGATTTCATGGGGTTCAAACATCGTATCCATTTGATCAAAATATTTTCTCAAGCATCGAGAGCGATTCACCACAGAATACCCCCCGCGGGAATTATCGACTCCCATCGCTCTTTCAATACATAACATCTCCCCACCAACCTCTTCATCGCCACCACTCATAGCACCGGCATGTAACCCGCCTTCGGCTGGTGGCTTTTGAAACTCGGTTAAAGCACGACTAAACCAGGGCAGCATAGCCATTGGAAAGTCATGTTGAGGGCAAATATATTCAGGCGGATAACCGACCATAGTAAGTGTCATTGGGTTTAAAATCGATAAAATACCTTCATTTTTTAGCAGTACCCATAAAGAGTTGTCATGACTAATATCATCTTTTAAACGCGCCAATTCCACCACGCCCGCAGGTAACTGTTCATGGTGTTGGATTTTTTGTACATTGGGTTTTATCGGGTATTCAGGTTTAGTGATCCACATAGTCGTTATCCTAATTCAATCATTTGAATCGCACCAACCTCTTTAAGTTGTTGCAGGTTAATTTCTTTACGTTCGAAATTGAGGGTTTCAACACTGCCATATTGATTATTGCTGTCAGCAATCAGGTTTTTAGTCAGTCCATTACCTTCATAATATTGGTTATTACCAACTTTGTTATGCATTAATAAGCGTTTTTGCATTAGCTTTTTTTCTTGTTCACTTAAGTTAGTGGTATTTAAATACCTTTCAAACTTTTCAGGTTTTGTGTCCCATTCTTCCATTACCTTACTTTCAACCGCAGCCCGATGATGCTGGGCATACAAAGCCTGATATTCCTCATTCATTACCTGATTGGTAAATGCTTCGGGAAAGCTTTTTGGCAATTCCACATTAGCAAATTCACCTACTTTTTCAAAGGTGGCGGGGACACTCTTTACTCCTGTTAATGGTATGGCTTGCTCGGTATCAATAATCACCACTAAAAACTCAGCACCTTCTTGATGCGATATGCCTAGCTTTTCATTAATTAAACGCGGATCTTGATCGGCATCTTCAATTTGATCGAAGGTGGTAGACCAATACTTTGCGCCTTTTCCGGTGCTTCCTTCCAAGGTGGTTCCTAATGCCCCTGTCAGATTCTCTTCTGATCTTACTTTATCATAAGGGTTCCAGCGATAACCTTTTTTCATCACCCTTACATGAAAACGCTCTTGAGCCACATCGCCGAGTTGAGCTTGTTGCATGAGTTCTTCATCAGTGTATTTAGGTTGATAGCCATTGTCTTTAATTAACTGTTTCATAGACTCTAACCGTTTGGCAGCATCATCCAACGAAGCAGGCGGCAAGCCCTTACGTTCACTGAGCGGTATGGGTTGATTCGCTTTTGCCTGTTTTTCCTGATAGGCTTTTGCCGGGTCATAAGGCTCTACGCCCATGGTTGAGGGCCTGTCATTGGGTCCTAAAGGTTCTTCAACCAATGGCTTTGAAGTCGTGACAGCTTCTCGTTCATGAATAATTACTGCACCTGAAATAATCGCTTTGCATAGTAAGTCAATCGGTTTGGCGGTGTTGGTTGATGCAGGCGGTGAAATTGATAAGGTTTCAATTAACTCATTGAATTGTTTATCAGAAAGATTGAGGCTTTGAACGAGCGAATGCGCTTTTGTTAGGTCGGTTATTCTTTTTAGTGGCAAGGCTGAATGCGTTAAGCGGTAATAAGCGGGTAAAAAACGGTAGGATAATCCATACGGGTTGTTAAATTGTAGTCTTTCAATCTTTACATTGACTGGATTAATTTTAAACACTAACAGCTCTCGTTTGGCTAAACACACAGCAATATATTTTTCGATTGAAGACCAGGGATTGGCATTTTTCCAACTCTGATAACCGCTGGTTGCGAGAGCAAGGTTTTGCCAATCGTTTGATGTCTGCTCTAAGCGTTGTACCAGAAATAAAGCCTCATCACTATGCCAAAAATCCAGCGGTTTCAATAAGGCTGGAACAAACCTCATGTCACAGAAGCGTATTAGCAGGTAACTTTTTTGGAAACAGTCTTGAATAATCCGAAGAATGGACATAACAACAAAAATCCTTTTTTGAAAAATGGTGTATCAATTTTTATGTTAATTAGCGAGTCAAAATAATGGGGAGGGAATTTATCACTGTTATTTTTATATCGCTATAAAAAAACAGAAACAGGGTCATTTTTTTGACAGAGTTCACAATATTGAAGTGGTGAGTTTTATTTCAGCATTAAACTGAATGGGGTTAACCAAATTTAATAACATTTAGGTTATCTAAATGTTAGGCTGTTTGCTCAAATACCGAAACTTGAGGTTGATAAAAAGACTCATCGATGAGATCAATACCGCACTCTAAGTTAGATATCCAATCTAAAAATTCATAAATTTGTTCGCCAGCAAATGGTTTACCATGTTGTGGAACAATCATAGAAACATTAAGCGACTTAACCACTCCAGCCCACAAACGGCAAGCTTTATTAGAAGTCATATAGCGTTTATGAAAACCTTCCATATTAAGTATGTGCTTTTTAAAGTTGAGCACAGGCTCGGCTGCTGAATTATCTTCTATTAATGAAGCTCCCATATCACCAGAAAAAAGAATGCGGCTTTTGACATCGAAAAATTGAAAGTTACCTACTGAATGTAAGAAGTGTGCAGGTACTGCAATAATTTCACTATTGCCTAGTTTGATTGAGCCGCCTTTATCTGATAAACCAATAATTCTTTTATTTAACGATATGCCTGTCTCATCATTTAAATAGCCGGGTACTAAATGGGGTAAAAAGCGAGACCAAAGTTTAGAGGTAATGACTTTAGCTGGTGACTTGATAAGCCATTTGGGTAAACTGGCGATAATATCGGGATCTTGGTGTGAGGCTAAAATATAATCCAGATTGTCTAAGGAGGAATATTTAGCAACCTCAATGGTTAATGCGCCAAAAGTGAGATCTCCACCAGGATCAATGAGTGCCGAACGTTTGTTATTAACGATCATAAATTGATTGGATTGAATGCCAGAGCCTTTAACCAGATCGACAAAGGCAAGACAGGAGTGAGAGTCGTCTTCATAAAGGGGGACTGCACGTTTAAACATTGGGATGCCTTAATCAAGTAATACAAAACGAGTTCACTACATCAAAATAAAAAATAGACTAAAAAGCAATTGCCTGGTGGCAAATTACCGTAATTTAGCTTTTATTTTTTCATTTAAATCTCATTATATTATATTTATCTAATGTATGTTTTCGTTTTAGTATGAATAAGGGCTAGAAAATATAATTACTTAGTCTTTATGCAAAGTCAAAATCATGATTACTCGGTTGGTTCAATGTAACTATAAAGCTTTTGACATAACAGTCGCATTAGCAGGACATATAGAAGAGTATTCTTGGGTGGATTGTATGCTTTTGGGGACTAAAGCCCTTTCTACCACTTGATAACCAAGGTGTTTAAAAAATAACTCCGCTGTTTGTGTTAGTAAATAGAGTCTTTTAACATCTTTGTGCTTGGCTAACTTTTCCAGTTCTGATACTAGTGCTTGAGCATAGCCCTTTCTTCGTGACTCTTTTTTTACGGCTAAAGAGCGTAGTAAAGCATTTTCGCCAAGTACTTCAATGCCTATCACTCCTGAAGGAGTATGGGGATTTCCGCAGGCTAAAAAATTTTCTAAGTTCGAGTCATTGAGATCATTTGTTGGTAAATTACACTCACTTAATAATTGAAAAATATATTCTTTGTGCGAGAAAGGGAAAGTATTCATTATTTATCGAGTTTATGAGACTATATGATTCGATTTTTACATAGGTCGGTTTTTTTGTAAATTTTTAATCTATATTTTCAGTCTAAATAACCTCGCCTATATCAACCATATGAATCAATGTCTTGAATAAAATGTTAACTATTGTTGCTGATGAAAGTATGCCGCACGTAGAGTCTCTTTTTGCAAGTTTTGGTAATATTATTACCAAGCCGGGGCGTGAAATATCTGCTGAGCATGTTAAGTTAGCTGATGCTTTACTGTGCCGTTCAATCACACCAATTAATGAAAAGTTGCTGGCAGAGTCAAACGTTCAATTTGTTGGTACCGCAACAATTGGGGTTGATCATTTAGATAGACGTTGGTTAGCAAAAAATAATATTTCTTGGTCAAATGCTGCAGGTTGTAATGCGTCGGCAGTTGCCCAATATGTGATAAGCGCACTTTGTTATTGGACTAAAAAATATCGGCGTGTATGGCAAGATTTAAAAGTGGGTATTGTTGGTGCTGGCAATGTAGGAACAGAGTTAGCACGTTGCTTGACTATTTTAGGCATTGATTATC
Source organism: Aliikangiella litoralis (assembly GCF_052495765.1). The sequence continues at coordinate 1,783,867 of NZ_CP199292.1, forward strand.
TTTTATGTGATCCACTTTTACAAAAACAAGGTGACAAGCGCCAGTTTGCATCAATGGCCGATATGATGAATTGCGACGTGATTACTTTTCATGTTCCTATTACTTACTCTGGAGAGCATTCAACTTATCATTTGGTTAATGAGCCATTTTTATCGAAATTAAATACTGAACAGTTAGTGATTAATGCGGCTAGAGGTGAGGTGATTGATAATAGTGCATTATGCGATTATCTTAACTCTTCAAAACATGCTGACTTTGTGCTAGATACATTTGAAGGAGAGCCTAGTATTGATTATTCATTGCTGAAAAAGTGTTTATTGGCTACACCACATATTGCCGGACATACCTTAGAAGGTAAGTCTCGGGGAACAGTTATGATTTTTGAAGCTTTTTGTAAACACTTTGAAATAATGCACGAAGTTGATAACGCTATGATTCAGTCGATTTACCCACCTAAAAATCTATTGGTAGATAAAAATAAGAAACAGCAGCTGATAGATTATTTATTATCAATTTATGATATAGAAAAAGATCATCAAAAGTTATTGAGTGCCATTAAAAATACAAAAGTTAAAAGTCATATAGGCGATACTTTTGATCGATTGCGCAAAAACTATATTGCTGGTTTTGGTGACCAACCCAGAAGAGATTACTCTGGTTGGCAGCTCAATAGTCATATAAAAGAGAGCCGTATTTTTAATCAGTTAAAGGCTTTGACTTCGACTTTATAACTGAGTCTAAATACGTGCTAATTTGATACAGTTTCTGCCTGCTTCTTTTGCTTCATATACAGCTTTATCTGCCATATTAATTAAGTAATTTTGTACTGCATCTGCATTTTCTAGTTGCTGCTCTTTTGGCTCCCAAGTGCTAACACCAAGTGAAATGGTAATGTGAAAGTATTGATGAGTTGTTTCTTCAATTTTAAGTTGCTCAACTTTTTGCCTAATTCGTTCTGCTATTTCCATTGCTTGGGCTGCATCACATTCTGGCAATAAAATGGTGAACTCTTCACCACCAAATCGTGCTAATACATCAGACTGTCTTAATAGTGGAGTAATTGACTTTACAACGGCTCTTAATGCTTTATCTCCAACTAAATGGCCTTTGTTATCATTAATATTTTTAAAATGATCGATATCAATGAATAGACAAGAAATAGGCATTAATGAACGACTAGCTCTTGCAATTTCTTTAGCGAGTGATTGAAAAAAGTAACGTCTATTTTTTGCTCGGGTTAGCATATCAACCAAGCTTAAGTGAATATATCTTTCTTGATTGATAGAGTTTTCAATACAGACACTAATGATTGAGCCTAAGTGTTGTAAAAAGTTAGTGGCTAAATCTGGGTGGAAACGTTCAAAGTCATTACTACCTAAATGAAGGCTACCAATAATTTTCTTACTTCGGTAAAGTGGTATTTGCGCGACACTTTGACATTGGTTACCTGTATGAGAAAAGAGTTTGCGAATGACGGATTGGTTTTGACTCAAATTGAGCTGAATTGTGTCAGTGTAAAAGCTTTGGATCTGAATGGGGTGTTCAACATACTTAAGATTAGGAAAATATAAATCATTATAAATTGCATCAACGAGTCGTTGTATTTCATTTTCGTGATCAACCAGTATTAACTCTACCTGAGTTAGTTGAAGTTTTGATTTTAAATCATTTAAAACCCTTTCAAGTAAACAAGCATAAGATTGAGACTCCAAAAAATAGAGCTCTAACTCGTAAAACTTTTCTTGAGTATTCTGGTTTTTATTGGCACTGTTAATGAGTTGTTTAAGTGTGTCTTTTAGGTAGTTATTTTCAGCTAATATAGATGCATTACTTTGTTCTGATGAAGAATCACTATTCGGTTGACTTCCACTTAAAAGCGCTGCTTTATTGAGATTGTTCATTAATGATATCAAACTCTCTTATTACTATTACCATCATAGACAATGGACACTTTCAGCTTTATAGCAAACGATAGTTCATATAATGAGATATTTCATGGTTTGCTTTACTGCTAATCAGGTAAGTTTGGCACATAAAAGTGCTTTTTTCTGACTATATTTTATACTTGCAAACTCGTTTTAGGTTTTTAAAAAGTGCTTTTTAAGAAGTGCTATTTAGTAGGGGGTAAAAAGGTGGTATATTCAAATCAATTGTATCTATACTGTTTAATGCATCTTTGCTAATCGTCTGATAAATAAAGCGAGATTTATGTCAAAACCTGACTCCGATAATGAAATAGTTAGTGATAATGTCACTTGGACCTCACAAAAAAAAGATGAGAGAAAAGAGAGTGAGCGTCGATCAGGAGAAGATCGGCGCCAAATGAGTGGCAGGACTATCACTGTACCAGATATGCGCCAAGGAGAACGAAGGAGTGGCAAAGATAGACGAAAAGTCCGTTTGACCATCACTGGTAGAGCAATGAATATTTAAAAAAAAACTACTTGATTGAGTAGTGGTTTCTTTGGTAGTATATTTGCTGTTGAAGATAACTTCCTGCTGATGGCTTTAATACTCAACGTAAATTAGGTTGGTTTATCAGCATTGTTTATGTTGACCCCAGATTTTCTCCACAAAGAAATATTATCGTCGCTGGGTAGGCTCTCAATTAAAGTTATCTTGATAAAAATTTGATTCACAAGGTAGTGATATATATAAAACTGATTTTTAATATGATGACCTTAGGTATATGGCAGGTTTGCTAGCGCTGATCACAAACACATGGATAGGTTGTAGCTAAAGTCGTAATGGAGCAATGATGTTTTATTTATTTTTATCTCGGGTTGTTATTTTCAACGCCAGCTTAATTAGCAAGTAATAGAAAGTGATTGACCATATTATTTTAAGCTAAACAGAATTCAGTTCTCTCTATTCATTTAAAGTATTAATAATTGGAAGCTGGTAATTTTGAGGATTGTTGACATTGTGGATTATTGACATTGTGGATCACTAAGAATAATGCAAAATTGGTTTTCTCTGCTTAACTTTGAGGTTGTATTAGCTTTAGCTGCTATATTAATTTTATTGCTGTTAATCGTTTTATTATCGATTAAAAGACAACAAGCTTTTTTTAAAAAGTCGATAGAAAATATCCACACCAGTATGCTGAACCTCTCTCAGCAACAAAATGAATTCCAAGCCAATATAGAAATGATGCTTGCTAATGGGCAACAGCGCCTATTTAATACGATAATGCAAAATCAAGATAAACAAGTCTCATCAATTAGTGAATTGCAGCTTAAACTTGAGCGGCGTTTTTCTGAGTCAGGTTCGTTATTGAGTGAAAATTTGCAAACATTTAAATTGCAAATGTTTCAACATTTTGCAAGTTTAAAAAGTACAACTGAGAAAAAGTTGAGTGATGGCCATCATCAACAGACAATTGCGCTTAACCAGTTTGCTGAAAAAATGAATATTGATATGGCACAACATCAAACCCTGATTAGAAATGAAATTAATGAACAGATTAATCAAGGAATAAAGCGCCTTAGAGATGATCTTGAAAGAGGTTTAACTAAACAAAGTGAAAGTTTAGAGCAGAGTATTTCTAAGTTAACTCTAAATACCGATAACCGACTTAAAGAGATTAGTGGTCAGGTAGAAAAAAGGCTAGCAGATGGCTTTAATCAAACGAATCAAACTTTTAATGATGTTGTTAAACGCCTTGCGCTTATTGATGCGGCACAGAAAAAAATTACCGAACTATCATCGAATGTTGTTAGTTTACAAGAAATATTAAATGATAAGCGTTCACGGGGTGCTTATGGTGAAGTTCAGCTGCTATCACTAATTAGCAATACGATGCCTAGTAGTCACTACACTATGCAGAAAAAACTGTCGAATACAAAAATTGCTGATTGTGTTTTATTATTGCCTGAACCAACAGGAAAAATTGCAATTGATGCTAAGTTTCCGCTGGAAAACTATAAAAAAATGAGCGACTTAGAATTAGCTCAAACTGATCGTATTGAGGCCAGCAAGTTATTTTCCAAAGATATTAAAAAACATATTAATGATATTGCTAACAAATACATATTACCACCAGAAACAACAGATGGCGCTGTGATGTTTATACCGGCTGAAAGTATATTTGCTGAAATTCATGGGCACTTACCCGAGCTTGTCGAGTTTGCTTACCAGAAAAAGGTATGGATGGTATCACCTACAACTCTTATGGCTATTTTGACAACAGCTTCTGCTGTAATTAAGGACGAACAAACACGTAAACAAGTTCATGTCATTAAAGAGCATTTACAGTTTTTATCACGAGATTTTGAGCGTTTTCAAGAAAGAATGGATAATTTATCCAAGCATATTGGACAAGTTTCTAAAGATGTTGAAAATGTTCATGTTTCTGCAAGAAAAATTTCTTCAAGGTTTAGCAAAATTGAGCGGGTAGAGCTAAATGAGAAAGCTTCTGAACAACTCAATGAAGAGGCTTTAAAAACAATCCCGGAAAAGCTTTTATAACGATATATGAGAAGTAATACTGGTTTATAGGCATTTGTTGAATGAATCGATGAATTTTTCGGTAGGAGAGAGAAAAACAGGCTATATATTAAGATAGGTATTAATCAATTTGTAGGTAATCGGTTTGTCAATTCCTAAATCAATTTTAGAGCAATTAGAAAATGATAGTGTTGAGTTTCAAGTAATTGAGTTGCCTGAAGCATTAGATAAATTAAATGCAGAAAGGCTGTTAAAGGAAGATGTTAATCAGTTTGTGCGGGCGGTCGCTTTAGTTGAAGGAGAGGCTGTTAAAGTGGTGGCTTTACCATACACATCATTACTTGATATGAAGGTTATTTCCACATTGAAAGAATGTGAATTTCGAGTGTTAACTTTAGAAAAGCAAAATGCTCTGTTTAAAGGTTGCCATGAAAACACTTGCCCTCCAATTCCCAATGTTTGCTCAGCTAAAATGATTATTGATTCCAGTGTTATTGAAATGCCAGAAATCATTATTGAAAGTGGCGATCCCACTTGCTTATTGAAGCTTAAGCAGAATCAGGTGAAAGCTTTATATAAAGATGCAGAAACCCTTGCTTTTGCAGCTAGCCAAGAAAGCATTTATGCTGGCCGGGAAAAGAAAGCAAGCAATGAAGATGTTGATGTCAGTTTTACCGCGATAAGGCTTAAGCAAAGAGTTGATGAAACCTTTGATCTACCTGCAATGCCTGAAATAGCACAAGACATCATGAAGTTAAGAGTAGATCCGAGTGCAGATGCTACAAAGTTAGCTAAAATTGTTTCGCGCGATCCGTCCTTAGCCGCACAAGTTGTCAGTTGGGCTAGTTCTCCTTATTATGGTTATCAAGGAAAAGTTGATTCGGTAGAAACAGCAATTGCACGAGTATTAGGGTTTGAGTTGGTGATGAATTTGGCACTAGGTATTTCTATTGGCAAGTCACTTAAAGTGCCTATGGATGGCCCGCTAGGTGTCAGAGAGTTTTGGAAACAGGCCATTTATAGTGCGAGTTTATCTGAGAAGCTTTGTCGCATTATGCCTATAAAGCAGCGCCCTGAGAGAGGACTCATTTATCTTAGTGGGCTATTACACAATTTTGGTCACTTATTGCTTGGACACATTTTCCCTCCACAATTTAACCTCGTCAATACAACAATATTAGCAAACCCTCATATTGCTATTGAAGATATTGAGTTTTACGTACTTGGGGTAACTCATGAAGAAATTGGTGCCTGGCTAATGACTAATTGGCATATGCCTGATGAGTTAATTGTTGCAGTTCAAAGACATCACCAAGAAGAGTTTTGGAGTAAGCATGCGGTTTATTCAAATATCGTATTAGTCGCTAATCGTTTGTTAAAACGTTTAGGTATCGGTGATGCAGTAGACACTAATTTACCTCCATCTACAATGGATCTTCTTTCTATTGATGAGGATAATGCTGAATCAGCGTTGAGAGATATTGAGTTAGAATCTGAAACGTTAGATATAATGGCTAAACAATTGGTTGCTTAATCTATTTAAATTGACGACAGTGATGTTGCTGACGAGCTGACTTTAGTTCAGGTATAATTCAGCTTTTCTTTGTTATGCTATTGATCAGGTTACTGCTGGAAATAATAAAAATACTTCAGTAACTCACTGAAAGAGCCAATGATTATGGGCTCTTCAAATAAGCCATGATGTAGTATTAACACTAACTTCACTGACCGAGCCAATTATGAAAAAATTGTATTTGAGCATTATCACTTGTTTATTGGTTACTGGAAGCTTAAACCTTGTTAGTGCTGCTTCACCCAAAAAAGCAAATGATGCTTGTCAGCTTATTACGAGTAACGAAGCAATTAATCGAGCGAAAAAACAAAGCGGTGGCGGAAAAGTTGTCAGTGTTAAGTTAAAGCGTAATGGTAAACATTCTGTTTACCGGGTCAGAGTGTTAGTTGCTGAGAAACGAATCAAAAATCTTTCCATTAAAGCCTGTAGATAAATCTTATGAAAGTATTAATTGTTGAAGACGAGATGCGTCTTAGAGAAAATATAGTTGCGTCTTTTAAAGCCGCTGGTTATGCCGTTGAGTCGGCAGAAAATGGAGAAGACGGTCTATTTTTAGCCCAAGAATATCCTATTGATGTCGCAGTAATTGATATAGGGTTGCCAGGAATGTCTGGATTGGAGTTAATTAGCGAGTTGCGTAATAAAGGTAATCAATTACCCGTAATCGTTTTAACAGCGCGTGACTCATGGCAAGATAAAGTGGAAGGTTTATCTACCGGTGCTGATGACTATATGGCTAAACCATTTCAGTTTGAAGAGCTGTTGGCAAGATGCAATGCTCTTTTAAGGCGTTCGGCTGGTTATGCATCGCCGACAATTAAATTTGCCGATATTGAAATAGACACTATGGCCCAGTCTGTATCTAAAACAGGACAGGTGATCGAACTAACTGCCTATGAATATAAAGTGATTGAATATTTATTTCTTAACCCTAAAAAGGTTGTTTCAAAAACAGAGCTAACCGAGCATATTTATGAGCAGGATTTTGATCGTGACAGTAATGTTTTAGAAGTTTTTGTGGGGCGGCTCAGAAAAAAAATTGATCCTAACCAAGATCTAAAAATCATACAAACCTTGCGTGGTCAAGGTTATCGTTTGAATCCAGAGTTTCTTGAAAATTAACGTATGCGTACCTGGTCTCTTAAAAAGCGAATGACCTTGGTGAGTGCGCTAGTACTTATTTTTGCATTCACAATTATTTATTTAATTACAAAGTCTGCGTATACCATTGCCAGTAAAACCAGGATTCAAGAAAGCTTAGTGGCTCAAATATATGCCTTGATGGCTGTTGCAGAAGATCGTGATGCACAGTTAACCATTCCCGAAATATTACGCAATGATCGATTGAATCATTTGAATTCCGGCTTGGTCGCTTATGTTTTAGATGTTGATGGCGATCTAATTTGGCGATCGCGTTCTAGTGACAACTTTTCTGTTTTACCACATATTGCCCTAAAGTATTCTATTGCAAAAATGACGGAAGCTGAGTTAGATGGCAGGCAGATGTTTTGGATTGGGGATAAAATAATATGGGAGCATGAGAATGGCATGGAAGGGGAGTATCTTTTTCTGATAGGAGAAAACCAGTCTATATTAAGGAGTTCGGTCCGTAAATTTAAAAGAGAAATATTTGTTTGGTTATCCGTTACAGCGGTTTCTTTAATTTTAATATTAATACTGGCTCTTAACCGTTCTTTAAAACCACTCAAAGATGCTCAAGAGCAAATAGAGCTGATCAGTGTAGGCGATGTCGAAAAAGTGAATGGAAACTTTCCTAGTGAACTTTTACCATTAACTTCTAGTATTAACCAATTGCTTGAGAGCGAAGGCCAACAGAAATCACGTTATCGTGATACATTAGGCAACTTAGCACATAGTATTAAAACACCATTAGCGATTATTAAAAGTGAATTAGGCAGTGCTGCGAAGACAAAAGAATACGACTTACTAATGGCACAAGTTGAAAGAATTGATGATATTGTTCGTTATCAATTAAACCGCTCTGTGGTTACTGCCGGACAAACTTTGAGAAGAAAGTCGTTAATAGAGCCGGATATTAAAAAGATTGTAGATGCTTTAAACAAAGTTCATGTAGCAAAGTCACTGAACATATCCTATCAAGTAGAAAAAGGTTGTTATTTTCCTGGTGATAGAGGCGATCTGATGGAGCTAATGGGCAATCTTGCTGATAATGCTTGTAAATTTGCAAAGTCTAAAGTCAAAATTAATGCATTTAATCAAGATAAAAGTGTTGTTATAAAAGTTGAAGATGATGGAATAGGTGTACCGGAAAAGAAAAGGCGACTAATTCTCGATCGAGGAAAACGTTTAGATCAACAAGCGGAAGGACAAGGCTTAGGTTTATCTATTGTTATGGATATTATTAAGATCTATAAAGGTGATATACATATCGAAAAAAGTGAATTAGGTGGCGCTGCATTTAGTTTAATTGTTCCTTATTAATTGGCCAATGTTAAAAAGTTAACTACGAATAATTTATTATTCCCTTATTATTCCTCTCTTTTGTGTTATGATAACTACTAGTTTGAGTAGTGCTTTTTTTTTCTGGTAAATATTAGATATGCGAAAAATCATTCATGTTGATATGGATTGTTTTTATGCAGCAATTGAGCAGAGGGATGATCCTGATTTAGCTGGAATGCCTGTCGCTGTTGGTGGAAATCCTCACTCACGGGGTGTTGTTTCAACGTGTAATTATGAAGCTCGTCGTTTTGGCGTGCATTCGGCTATGCCATCGGCACAAGCTGCCAAATTGTGCCCTGAACTCATTTTTGTTAGACCAAATATCAATAAATATAAGCAGGAATCCATCAAAATCCGAGAGATTTTTTCGCAATACACTGAACGTGTTGAGCCACTGTCATTAGATGAAGCTTATTTAGATACAACCGATTCAGATAAATGTCATGGTAGTGCAACCTGGATTGCACAGTCGATATGCCATGATATTTATCAGGCAACCCAACTAACGGCTTCTGCCGGTGTGGCTAGAACTAAATTTTTGGCTAAAATTGCCAGTGATTGGAATAAACCGGCTGGTTTAAAAGTTGTATTGCCAGAAGATGAGTTAGCATTTATTGAACAGTTACCTGTTAAAAAACTGCATGGTGTTGGGAAAGTAATGACGGCTAAACTAGAAGCTATGGATATTTTTAACTGCAAAGAATTACGGCAAGTTGACTTAAGCATTTTACTTAAAAAATTTGGAAAAACAGGAAAGTATTTATTCGATTTATGCCGAGGAATTGATCGACGTGAAGTGAATGCTCATTCAGCAAGAAAATCATTGAGTGTTGAAAATACTTTTGAAGAAAATATAACTGACTGGTCAGATTGTGAAAATGAATTACACCAACTGGTATCTAGTTTATCAAGGCGTCTCAACCAGTTAGATAATGCAGAAAGTATTCGAAAAGTTTATGTGAAAGTCAAACTCGAAGATTTTACATTACATACTGCGGAATCGATTTCCATTGGGCTGGATGTTCAGTTGTTAGTTGCACTATTTAAACGCTTAAGGAAACAATACCCACAACCAATACGCTTATTGGGTATAGGTATTCGTTTTCCAGAAAAAGTAGCAAAGCTAGCTAATAGGCAGTTAGATATTCCTTTTTAGTTATAGCTAAATCACTATAAATTGTCACAATAAAAGCCGCTATTTTTGCCGCTCTTTTCGTTGTCTGACTTGTCCATAGAGCGGCTATGCACTGCGCCAGACGCCTTAATAGTGACAAAAATCCCTGACTTTTCTCTATGCCAAGTGATAGTGATTTAGCTATAATTGAACTTTTTTATAAGGCCTTAATTTTCACTCAATCGCCAATATGATATTTTTGATAATATTGAGAGTTCGCTCTTGAACATCATTTTCTGGATTAAACTCGGCAATTTCTAACGCGCAAAATTGAGGATCTTGTTTTAAATGTTTAATATTATTTAAAAGATCTTTTGCTTTTATGCCATTGGCAATATGGTAGCCAGTTCCGGGGGCATCTTTAGGACATAGTCCATCAATGTCAATACTCATACCAAATAAGTCACATTGTGCTCTAAGGTGAGCTAATGCTTCTTGAAAAACAATAGAAAAACCTCGTTGCTCAATTTCTTCCATGTAGAAAATTTTACTGCCCAGTTTTTCCAACAAAGCTCTTTCCTCTGGTTCATAATCCCGTATGCCAAGCATGCAGATATGTTCGGGCTGTATTTTGGGATTAGCATCGCCAATTTTTGTTAAAGCGCTATAACCATGTCCTAATAAAGCGGCAATTGGCATTCCGTGTATATAACCACTGTGTGTTGACTCAAATGTATGACTGTCCATATGAGCGTCAATATAAAGTAATCCCATATTGCCTACCTGGCGAGTAGCGCAAGCAACCCCACTCCATGTACCAACGGCTGAAGAGTGATCGCCACCAATAACAATTGGAAATTCTTTATTACTGATTATTGAGCTAACTTCTTGTGATAAAAGCGTACAACAGTCAGATACTACATTCATAGCTTCCAAACCAGTACTATTAATATGAATGTCGTCATGTTCAATAATTTTCCCCCAACAAAAGCTTTCTTTTTCTGGTTGCTTTGAAAAAAAATTTTGACATTCTTTAGGCCCTAAACGCGTTCGATTGTTTCTGGCACCTTGACCACAAGCATATCCTGTAATGACACTTTTGGGTTGCATTATGTTTATCTCTTTTTGAAGCTTAACGCTAAAAATATTTTATTGTTTGATTCAGGTTATTTAAACCTAGTTACATGACATGAAAATAAAAAGGATATAAAAATTCAATCTTATTTAGTGTCATGGAGTATTGCTCCAGCGTTCGCAATGGTCTTTTTATTAATACGAACACTGGTTTTTCTACCAAAAAATCGTGACCTTTATGTTTTATGAGACTTCGCTAAAACATTGTTGGTATTCATAACATGAGGTGCTTGTATTGGTAAACCAACAGGGGGGGCTATTGTTGTTGTCTGTTTTTTTCGCTCTTTATAGATCACATGAGTTGGTGCGACAGCATTGGGATCGACTTCAGCATGAAATGTTTTATTATCATCTTTACAAATAAATTGTAAGACATGCCGACCTGCTGCTGCTGCACGGATTAAGCCACCTGTAGTTGCCCAAACTCCTGATAAATAAAAGTTTTTTAATCCTGGCATACCGGGCCCAATACGTTTAACTTCGTCTTCTAGTGTTTCACCGCTTTCAACAAATGGTTGCCAACCAAGCACTGAACCATCGTAATTAGCTGTGTAACGTACTTGTGTTAAAGGGGTGGCTGTATCTTTGGTGGTCACTGCATCTTTTAGTCCTGGAATGTGACTGTCTAAAAAATCAATAAGTAGGTTAGCTGTTTGACGTTTTGCCGACTGGTATTTAGGACCTCGCTTAACAGGAAGCGTGTGAACCTTTTCACCTTTAAACATTCGGCTTACTTGTTCTTCTCCTTCCGCTAGTTCTCGCCAAGGTTCAATATCACAAAAATAACTCAGATAGATAATACTTGTACCTTCTGGTGCTAATTCGGGATATAAAGCATTACGAAATTGTACGTTAATACTAGGATGAGTGATGCCTGGTAATTTTTTAGCTAATTCGTCAGGTAATATATAGGTGGTGCAATATTCACCTTCGGGAAATTCGCGATTTAACCCCAAAAACAAAGTGAAATAACCTGGAAATACCATTCCTGGTTGCTTAATCGTTTCAGTATAAAGCTTTCGGTATGTGTCGTTTAAATATTTGCCTTTTAACATTTTCATGACAGTTGTATAACCATCGCTTGCAGAAACAATAATGTCAGCATAGCGCTCTGTACCATCAGATAATTTCACGCCAATCGCTTTATCATTTTCAACTAAAATTTCTTCCACTTTAGTATTGTAACTTATTTGACCACCCAGTTTTAAAAAGCGACTTTCAATCGATTTTGCTAATTCCAATGAACCGCCTTCTGGTACGCCAGCGGAGTGAGTTGCGTGAGAAGCTAACTGAAAATAAAAAGGTAGCACCGGAAAATTTGGATGTTTTTCATAAAGAATAAAGTTAAAGGCTTCACGTAAAGTTGGATTTTTAAAACGAGCAGAATAATCACTCATTAAAACGGTAATTGTTTTACGAATAAGATTAAAATAGGGAACAAATGAAGCCATCATGAGCCAACGTTCATACCATTTCATCAGACCAACAGGTTGCAAGAACGGATAGACTTTTAAGCATTTGATAAATTGTCGTAAACCATCGCAGAATGATTTGATTTGCTTTGCGTCAATAGGTGAAATCTCTGTTAAATGCTGTTGTAGTTTATCGGGATCAGAATAAAACCGTACGGATTGTCCATTTGCCGTAGTGACAATATTAAAAATTTCAGGGTGACGTATTTCTTTACCATCAAGAGCACCAATTTCCCGCCATATTTGATGCATTTCATTTCCAGGTCCACTTCCTAACAACCAACTAACACACCAGTCGAAAGTGAATTTTCCTTTTTCCCACGACGTGCAACAACCGCCGGGAATTTCGTGCATTTCTAAAATTTGAGTTTGGTAACCATTCATTTGTGCGTAGCAACCGGTGGATAGTCCGCCGAGTCCTGCGCCTATAATTATCATTGATTCTCTAGAGGAATTATGCGGCTGAGACATTACTAGCTCCTTTTTTTGGTTTGAGTGGTAAGTCAATATCGTTATTAATTTGGGATACTTGATCGGCATCATCACTAGGTGCTGAACCGAGTAACCATGCTGTGCAACAGCCTCCAGGTATGACATGTCGCTCTACAATATGAGTATCAAAGCCATTCATTTGTAAATAGGCCTCTGTTGCCATGCCTGCTACACCCGCTCTTACAATTAAAACTTTTGGACGCTTTTTTTTTGTATTAGCGGGTTGACCTTTTGATAAATCAAGAGGCATGTGCAGTGCTCCTGTTTAATGCTTCTATGACCAATTTGGCATTAGTATCAACATATCCTTCGTCGAGCATATCGGCATGTTTTCCTGAGCCTTTTAAAACGTTAATGTTTTTGTTTGAACTTCCATGCCAACTCCCTTTCTCTCCCGAAGCATAAAGGTCAACTTTGTCTTCATCGGCAATCACACTAATCGGTGCATTTAATTGGCCTGAATTAATGGTTTGACTTGAAAAGCTAATATAGTCTCGTGCTTGTTCAAGTGTTTCATCTGCCACAATATTTGAGCCTGTATGTTTTAATAAATGTTCGCTTAACTCTTTTTCAAACTCAGATATGATGGTTTCTTTAAACTCAAAAGTTTCACTGGTACGGTAAGCATCCATCATTAGAAGGTGACGTACTGTATGGCCTCTTGTTTCTAATAGTTTGGCGACTTCAAAGGCCAAATTTCCTCCGAGGGAATAACCAAAGAGAGTGTAGGGCCCGGTTGCCTGTTGTGCCTCAATGAGATCGGCATAGTGCTTAACTTTGTCATCACCGACTAAATAATTAAATGAAACAAAGCAGTAATTTTGCATGGCTGCTGCTAAGCGTCGATAAACCAGTCCATGGCCACCAGCGGGAGGAAAACAAAATAAATTCTCTGTTTGATTTGAATTAAATTTTAAATAAGGTTGTGAGCCTGTTTCGCGACCAATAATAATATTTTCGAGTGTTTTAGCCATACCGTAAAGCGTTGATATTTTAAATAGCTGACTCACCGAAATAGTAATATTGAATTCTGTTTGTAGATAATAAATGAGCTCTATCAATTTGGCAGAACTACCACCCACAGCAAAAAAGTCTTGTTGTAAACCAACTTGTTTTAAACCAAGTAATTGTTTCCAATGTTCAGCCATTCGAACTTCGTACAGTGTTTGAGGAAGTTCAATAATTTCTTGGCTTTCGTTGACTTGCGGGGTCGGTAAAGCTTTAATATCGACCTTACCGTTAGGTGATAAAGGTAGTGTATCAACGATGACAAACCAAGTTGGGATCATGTAAGTCGGTAAGTGAATCCCCAAATGTTGACGGAGCTCTTTGGTGTCTAAAGTTATATTTTTAGCTGGAACACAATAAGCACAAAGTTGATTTTCATTGCGTGTATCCGTTTGGATAGTAACCACTACATCTGAGACGCCAGGAAATGTTTTTAGCTGGGTTTCTATTTCTCCTGTTTCAATACGATGTCCGCGAACTTTAATTTGATTATCTGCTCGCCCAAGTAAATGTAATGAGCCATAGGGATCCCATTGAGCTAAGTCGCCTGTTCGATATAATCGTTGACAATGTTCGCCTAGTTGAATGGTTTGAAAACGTTGTGCAGTTAACTCGGGTGCAGCGACATAACCTTGGGCAACACCTGCGCCACCAATCCACAATTCGCCGGGAACACCAACAGGTACAAGTTGTTGGTGTTGATCAAGCAGGTAAACTTCGCTGTTAGTAAAAGGGCGGCCAATAGGTACCATGCGTCCATTTTCCAGTTCATCAATAGGGCCTTCAAAGTAAGTACTGTCAATGGTTGCTTCACTTAAGCCATAAGAGTTGACTAAGCGACCTGATGGAGCACAGAGTTTTTGCAAGCGTTTCATTTCCTCAACTTTCCATGCGTCGGAACCGACAATAAGTAAGCGGATAAAGTCGAGGTGTTTTCGCTCAATTTCACAATAGTTCATTAAACTGCGAGCTATTGCTGGAACAAATTCAATGCAGTTGACTTGTTCAGCGAGGAGTGTTTCGTAGAGTTGTGCAGTATTAAATAAAGTTTCTCGCTCTATTAACACCAAAGTACCACCGGAACATAATGCTCGTAAATAATCTCCGGCAAAAACATCAAAAGAAAAACTAGCGATTTGTCCGAAAGTATCGACTTTATCTTTAAGGTGATAGTGTTGCTCCCAACCTTGATAAATGGCCGCAAGATTATTATGTGTTACTTCAACTGCTTTAGGTCGACCTGTTGAACCTGAGGTATAAATAACATAAGCCAGATCTTCCAATGAGATTGGTTTTAATGATTGTTTTTTGTTGATTCTTGTGAGCTGAGGATCATCAAGTTGAAGACATTGACCATCCCAATCCAGCGTATCTTTTCGAGCAATGGTATCGACTATTGTTAAGCTAACATTGGCATGGTTGAGCATATAACTTTGACGATCAACAGGGTAGTCAGGATCTAATGGCAGATAGGCGGCACCTGCTTTAAGCACTCCTAATATTGCTATTATTAATTCCGGTGATTTAGGTAGGCATAAGGCAACAATAGCACCTTGTCCAATTCCTTGATGTTGTAAGTTAATTGCTAATTGAGTCGATTGCTTAATCAACTGTTGATAATTCAGTTGTTGTTTTCCACCACTGGCTAACGGCATACTGACAGCTATTTTTTTACTATCTGAATAAGTATCAATTAACGATGTGATAGGGGAGAGTGTTTCTACTTTTTGTGTTGAGCCACTCCATTCTTGTAGTAAGTAGTGTTCTTCTTCGGAACTTAATAACTTTAATTTTGAAATAGCCGTGTCTGGTTTCTCTAACATAGCTTCTAACAAGTTTTGATAATGCTTGGTCATACGAGCCATAGTTTCTGCTAAAAATAAATCGGTGTTGTATTTGAAAACACAATGGAAACAACCATCTGATTGATCTTCATAGGCAGAAAGTGTTAAGTCGAACTGACCTTCTTC
The DNA here is from genome assembly GCF_052495765.1 of Aliikangiella litoralis. Next base: position 1,799,563 of record NZ_CP199292.1, read on the forward strand.
TTCGGGGAGCTCAATATAATCTAAACGATAACCATATTGTTCACTGGAAACTTTGTGGGCTAATAAAATAAACATAGCTTGAAAAACGGCCGAACGGCTTGGGTCATGTTGTAAACCGAGTTTATCGACCAACATGACAAATGGATATTCCTGATTATCTAAACCGTTGAGTACTATTTGCTGAACCTGATTGAGTAAATTCAGTGTATTTGGATCGTCACTTAAATCGGCATGCAGAGGTAATGGGTTAACAAAATAACCATAGACTTGTGCGAATTCAGGTTCAGTGCGTCCGAGTACTGGGCTGCCTACAATAATATTATCCTGGCCTGAGTAGCGATGAAGTAGCGCATAATAAGCTGAGAGTAATACCATAAAAACAGTCACGCCTTGCTGGTTAGCAAATTCTTGAACTCGTTTACTCAACACCTTATCCAGTACAAAAAACTGAGAAGCGCCATTGTTAGTTTGCACAGCAGGTCTTGGTTTATCGATGGGTAAGTTGAGCACCGGAACTTCATTGGGTAAGTGTTCTAGCCAATATTTTTGCATGCGTTCTGCATCGGCACTGGCGAGAAAACGATTTTGCCAATTTAAAAAGTCCAGATAACGGGCTTTAATCGGTGGTAAAGTTATTGGTTCATTGCGTCGCATACTTTCATAAAGAGCGAGTAACTCATCAATAAACGTAAAGGTTGAAATAGCATCGGAAATAATATGATGAACTGCTTTCATAATGATCCATTGATCATCTGCTCTACGATATAAACGGAAACGCATTAATGGGTCGTAAGCCAAGTCGTAAGGTTTACGATAGTCGTCAATGATCATTTGATAAATATCGTCCCATTGATGGTTTTCAACATCAACTAAACCAATATCTTCAAATACATCAGGAGAAATCACTTGCATCGCTTGGCCATCTTCTTGTTGAATGAAGTTAGTTCGCAACATGGGATGCCTTCGGATCAATTCTCTAACCGCCTCAAACATTAATTCTGGCTCTAGTTTGGTGCGGACTTCAACTGCGCCACCAATGTTGTAGGCAAAACCATCAGGGTTTAAGTGTTTGAGAAACCACAACGCGGTTTGGTTTTGAGTTAGTGGATATTTATATTCATTGGTGAAAGTTTCAATTTTTTTATGTTGCTCTTGGGGTTCAGAGTTTTCACTGATTTGCTCTGATAAGTTAGTGTATAACTGATTAACCAATTCTTTTACCTGAGTACCTGATAATAGAGTTACTACAGGTAAAGCAACTTTGATATCGCGCTGAATTCGAGCTCGAAGTTCGATAGCAAGTAACGAGTCTAAACCTAAGTCATTTAAACTGTTATTTTCGGTGATTTGATCGGATTTTATGCGCAACACATCGGCAACAACAAAAGTAAAGTGTTCTTCAAGCAAAGCTAAGCGCTGTGTTTCATCAGCTTGATGGAAACGGTCAATAAAAGAGCTTTGTTCGGTGGTTGTTTGTTTGTCTTTTTGCTCGGCTGCTAAATCGGTAATCAGCGGCGGTAAGCGTGGATACCAAGCGGTAAATAAAGGCCAGTCAATAACTGTGTTTACCATTAACTGAGCATGGTTTTGCCCAATCACTCGTGTTAGCACATCCATACCTGCTTCTGGTGAAAGAGAATTCATGCCGCGACTATTACGATAATGATCAATTAAGCCTAACTCTTCGATCATACCGGTTGCCCAAGGACCCCAGTCAATCGCTAATCCAGGCATACCTTGAGCTCGTCGGTGGTGAGCGAGTGCATCAAGAAAAGCGTTGCCAGCAGCATAGTTGGTTTGACCCGCGGTGGTTAGAAGTGAAGCGACTGAAGCAAATAAAACAAAATGATCGAGTGGTTCATCTATCAGGAGCTGGTGCAGTAAATAACTACCAACGACTTTGGGTTTATAAGCGGCATCAAAAAGTTCTGAAGTCATGTCATTGATTAACGTATCACGAACTTGCCCTGCAAGATGAAATACTCCTCGAATGGGTGAGCGAGAGGTTTGTCGGAAGTTTTCAAGCCAACTATGCAAACTATCATGACAAGTGACATCAACTGATGCAATAATTGCTTCAGTGCCTTGTGCTTCCAGTTGTTGAATAAAAGCCACATGTGAAGCCAAAGGTGTGCTCGGATCAATTTTGTGCCACTCTGTACGCGCAGGTAATGTGGTACGCCCCATTAAAATGAGACGTCTTGCACCTTGTTTCACTAATGTTTGGCAAACGAGTTTTCCTAAAGCACCAAGCGCTCCGGTAATTAAATAGCAGCCATCAGTGCGTAAGCGTAAAGGGAGTGGACGTGATAAGTTAGTTGCGGGCTGCAAACGACAACTGAAACGTTGGCCTGCACGCCATGCTGTTTCTGTTTCATCTTCGGCTTTTAATTCAAGTAAAAGCTGTTTGGCATCGGTGAGCGTATCTGTTTTTTCTACTGATGACAGCGGATCGAGATCAACTAATTTACCATGATTATTAACGAGTTCTTGATACCACAATACACGTCCAGCACCCCAGATTGCAGCTGCTAATGGTTCGGGAGTATCTTGCGCTGTTACTGCTTGTGCACCTCGTGTGGCAACAAGCAGTTGTGCTGAGTTTTGAGTTTGTGAGATAGCTTGTGCTAACACAATTAATGGGTAGCTACTATATGCATGATTGGCAAGCAGTTGAGAAGCATCACTATCGATAAGTTGTGGTGAGCTTAAGTTCCATAAATATAAAATTGACCCAATGTTTGCAGAGTATGTTGTTTTGAGTGTTTCAAACAGTTGTGTTAAGTCACTGAGCGATCCAGGATTAACGGTTGCAATATGAGTGAGCGGATCAAAGCTAAATTGCTGACCTGTTGAAACCAGACAATAAGATTGATGGCGTTCATTGAGTAATTGAATCACCGATTTTGTTAAAGAAGATCCGGCATCGGCAAAAACTAATGTTAACTCATTATTGACTGTTTTTTCTTCTGTTGTTGTAGAAGGTAATTCTGCTGGCAGTGGTTGTTCTATCCAGTTAACTTCTGTTAGCCAACTATCAATGGTAGAAAGGTTAACTGTACTAGAAGCTTTTTCAACATTAGCTGCACGGAAACCTGTGATCAGGCCTAATGGATTTCCTTCAGTATCAAAAATTTCAATGTCACCGATGACCTCATCAGTATTACGCTGTGTTATTTTTGCATGTGCCCAGATCGGTTGGCTGCCAATTTTTTCGGTTCTAATTTCGGCAATGGATAGTGGTAAACGCATATTAATCGTTTCACGATTGTGATGCGGAATTTCGGTGGTTAAAAGTACTTGAAAACAGGCATCCATTAGTGCAGGGTGGAAGTGATGGTTATCAGCATCTTGACCTAACATTAATGGGGGCTCTATATAAGCCAGAGCTTCATTTTTTCCAACCCAACTTTTTTCGATTGGTTGAAATGATGGGCCGTAGTGATAACCCATTTCGCTTAAACTGGTATAACACTCTTTGCTATCCATTGTTAGATCGCAACGATTTTGTATTTCTTGTTTTGAAAGAGTTTGTTGCTGTCTTTTTTTCTGGCTGGCTCGCAGGCAACCCGTTGCATGAATAACTGGATCTTGTTCTTCGTTGGGCAGGGTTGCAATATTAAAACAGGCACTGTCCTTATCAAAAATAAATTGAACTGCTTTTGTATCGGCTTCTGGTAAATAAAGGGCTTTTAAAAGTTCGATATCAGCAATTGATGCGGCAGTATCTCCTGTGAGTGAGTACATTGCCTGAGCGGCCATTTCGATATAACCCGCAGCCGGAAATAGTACATTCCCTTGTATGCGATGATCATTTAAGTAAGGTTGTTTCTCGATATCTAAATAAGTTTCCCACGAAGGTTCTGCACAAGGAAGGCGACGTCCTAATAAGGGATGTACGCTTTCTCCTAAACGAACTTGCGCGACTGATTTAGCTTCGGCCCAGTAACGATCTTTTTTCCAAGGGTAGGTGGGTAAGGTAGTGGCAATACCTCCTTCAAAAACGGGTTCCCAATCAATAGAAATCCCTAACGCATGTAGCTTGGCTAAAGATTGTTTAAAACGTGCGCCTTCATCTTCAAGACGACGGATAGAAGGGATTACTTTTCCGTCAACTTGTCTTGCCGATAAGCATTCGAGTATTGAATGAGCAAGTACCGGGTGGGGGCCTATTTCAAGGAATAAGCGGTAGTTGTCATTGGTAATTTGATCGATCGCTGTTTTAAAGTGAACACTGTAGCGTACATTCTCCCACCAGTAAGCTGCGTCTAGTTCTGTACCAATTGCTTTAGTATTGCGAGCTGTTAAATACAGCGGTAAATTGGTTTTTTGCGGTTTGATATCAGCTAGTGCATCAAATAGTTCTGCTTTAATGTCATCCATTTTTGCACTGTGATAAGGGACGCTGACGGTAAGAAATTTACAAAATATTTCTTGTTCTTCAAGTACTTTAGCGACTTCTTCTAATGCGCTTTTTTCTCCCGCAAGTGTCATTGCAGTTGGACTGTTGATGGCGGCAATGGCGACTTGATCACCATAAGGTGCGATCAGTTTTAGTGCCTCTTGCTCATTGAGACTGACGGCTAACATAGTACCTGTGCCGTCGAGTAAATGTTGCAAACGGCTGCGGTGTAAAATGACGGTGATTGCATCTTCTAGTGTGTATACGCCGGCTTCATAAAAAGCGGCTGCTTCCCCTGCGCTGTGACCAACAATTGCATCGGGTTGTACACCATAAGATCGCCATAAGGCTGCTAGTGCAATTTGTAAAGCAAAGTTAGCTGTTTGTCCCAACCAGGTTTCAGACATATGAGAGTCTGATTCGCTTTTATTCAGTTCTTCAATGAGTGACCAGTTTGCTTGTTGACTAATTTGTTTATCACAGGCTTCAATGACTCCACGATAAACTGGCTCGGAGTGAAATAATTCACGTCCCATTCCCCACCACTGTGGTCCCATTCCTGTAAAAACCCAAACTAGTTTTTGTTCGGCTTTGGGCAATTGAGTGTCTGTTACTATATTGGGGTTTGCTTCGTTAGCAAGGAAATCATCCATATGTTGTAATAGACTTTCTCGATCTTGATAGACGAATGAAAGTTTTGATTCAAGAGATTGGCGACGATAGGCCAAAGTATGTCCAGCGTTAAGCAAAAAGTCAGTATCCTTCTGATTAGCCTCAATGGCCTTACGCATTCGTTTTACCATTTCGGTAAAATCTGCTGGATCTTTGGCCGTTAGCGGCAGAATCGAATACTGAGGAGCGGCTTTTTTAATTGGTTGAACTGAAAGAGGGGCTTCTTCTAACAACACATGTGCATTAGTACCACCAAATCCAAATGAGTTGACTCCTGCGCGAGCTAGACCATCATGCTTTGGCCAGGGTGTGGCTTCTCGTGGAATATCAAATGGTTGATCGTCAAGGTTTAAAGCTGGGTTAACTTTCTTGATATTAATATGAGGTGGTATTATTTGATGTTTTAACGCCAGTGCCGTTTTTATCAAACCAGCTACGCCAGCTGCAGCTTCGGTATGACCTATGTTGGCTTTAACGGAACCAATATAGCATTGAGAGTCTGGTTGGCGATCTTCTGCTAAAACTTTACCCAATGCGTTTGCCTCAATTGGATCGCCTACGGGGGTTGAAGTTCCATGTGCTTCTATATATTGAATTTCTTTGGGCTTAATGCCTGAACGTTTACAGACTTGGCGAATTAAACGAGTTTGCGCATCGCCGCTAGGAACGGTGATACCGTTGGTTTTTCCATCTTGATTAACGCCCGAGCCTGTTATAACTGCATGAATAGGATCACCATCACGTAAAGCATCTTCTAGACGTTTTAATGCAACCACACCAACACCTTCTGAGCGAACATAGCCATTAGCATCGGCATCATAAGTTCGGGAAAGTCCTTCTGGAGATAGAAAGCCGCCTTTTGATTCGGTAATGGTGTACTGTGGCGTCATATGCAATAGTACTCCACCAGCTAAAGCGACATTGCTTTCCTTATTGATTAAACTTTGACAGGCCAAATGAACTGTGACTAAAGAAGAACTACAGGCGGTATCTACAGACATGCTCGGTCCATTAAAATCAAAGCAATAAGAGATACGGTTGGATAAAATAGTCATCATTGTTCCGGTCGCTGTATGTGCGGCTAAACCTTTAAAGCTGAGATCGGCGAATTGAACAATTTTATAGTCGAGAGTGAAACCACCGATAAAAACACCAACATTTTTTCCGGCTAGTGAACTTGGATGTTGACATCCATCTTCAAGTGCTTCCCAAGCGACTTCTAATAATTTGCGTTGTTGTGGATCCATATATTCCGCTTCACGTGGACCTATTCCAAAAAATGCGGGATCAAATTCGTCAAAGCCATCGATATAACCACCTCGTCCACCAGTTAAACACCCTGGTTTAGCTTTGTCTTTACTGTATAGACTTTCTGCGTTATAACGATTTTTTGGAGTTGGTATAATACAATCTTGGCCGGCGAGTATGTTTTCCCAGAAAGTTGAGTAATCATTGGCCCCTCCTGGAAAGCGACAACCAATACCCACAATGGCAATTTTTTCACAGGGAGCGTTTGCTTCAGTTAACATTTGAAAACCTCATGTTGTAAAGTAAATTATGTGAGACTCATGACAAGTGCAGCGGTGATTAATGCAGATGAAATAACAAATAGTCGGGGCCAAAACCGCCACTCAAATTTATTTTTTTCTGGCACTTGCGAGTAATATTTCTTTTTTCTAAATGGATGAATTAAGTTTTTGAATATGTCATTTGATAATGGAAATGTATTTGGCTTTCTAACGCCAATCTCAATAGGTTTTCTACCTGGCTGCCAAAAATAACTGTTGAATAGTCGATCCCAAATGGTGATATCAACACTATAGTGACCTGCTTCTGTGATATCGACACTATGATGAAGTCTGTGTTGCTCTGGACTGCCTACCCAGTAATTTAGCCAGCCCAATTTTACGTCAACATTGGCGTGTGAAAAGTATCCTTGAGCAATATTGAAAACACTTACCACAAAAAGAGCAGGAGGCGATATGCCTATTAATGCCATTGGTAGTTGGGCTAAAAGTCGTCGTCCAAAAACATCAAAGATATGGTTAAGAGCATTGTTGCCAACATTCACTTTATGGGTTGCGTGATGAATTCCATGAAAACGCCAAAGCCATGGTAATTCATGACTTGCTCGATGAAAAACATAAGTGCCTAATGAAGTGAGTAGTAAGGTGAGTACAATTTCTAGCCAAAGAGGGATGTTGGCATCAAGTGGAGGAACTAATGAAGCTATATAAAAGATAGCAGCAACTGATGATGCTCCTCCCATCATTGTCATAAAAAGATAAATACCATCACGTCGCCACTCTTTTGCATTGGGATGCCATTCTTTTTTATAAGGAATAAAACGTTCGCAAATAGCTAAATAAATGATTGTACAAAATAAAAAAGTGATATTACATAACCCAAAATCTATTGAAAAATAAAAACCACAAAAAATTGTTAATGCGACGGCTGACATTAAAATTGGATAACAAGCGTGTTTTAAAAAAGTTTCTAATGGTTTGTTTTTAGAAAATGATTGCTCTAATGTTATATCGATATTGTTAGTTGCTAATTGCTCTTGTTGATTTTTTTGTTCTAACTCAAATGAGCTAATGGTTTTTTGAATATTCATTTGTATCTGTCTTCCAATTCCTGATGATTATAATTCAAAAAATATATTAAAATTTAAAAGAAACATATTCGGTTTTTATAAAAAACTCATTAACCCTGTTTTAGTTAAGGTTTTTTTGAGTTAAATGAATGTTTTTTTTGCTTTTTTATTTTTGTTTTTTTTTCTGCCGCTTAAAGATGGTGGGACTTTATTGTTTAAATTTTATGAAAACAATATTTTTTTTTAAAAAAAATATTTTTATTAAAGTTAGAGATTTTTGTTTGCTGGAAACGCTGTTTTTTATAGATGTTTTGAATGTTTTTTTAATGGTGAATAGCCCTTTTTTTTATGAGGTTTGATTGGTGTGATGGGAAGTTGTTGTGTTGTTGATGTTTTTATTGAAAATGGAGGTTTGTTGCGGTAGTTGTGAAAGTTTTTCTATTTAAATAGCGATAATTTTTTTGTGGTTTTTTGAGGGGTATTTTTGGTGATGGTTTTTTAGAGATATAAAACTAAAATAGAGAGGTTTGTATTATACTGGTCATAGTTTAAATAGAAATAAATTGCTCAATTAATTTGTTTGAAAAAATTAGAATTTTGAAAAGGATAATTTTGATGTGTTTTTAACTCAGTGCTTTTTCAAGCGTAGGCTTATAAATAATAAGTTTACGCATATATCATTCAGTCATAATAAAAGCACTGAGTTGTTTGTGTTTTTTATTGTAGCCTGGCAGCACCATCTAATCTGATGACTGAGCCATTTAACATTTGGTTATCATTAATACTTTCAACCATCTGTGCATATTCATCGGCAGCACCAAAACGAGATGGAAAAGGAATACCCGCACATAATTTATCTCTAATATCATCGGGGACACCTGCCATCATTTGTGTTTCAAACATGCCAGGGGCAATTGCCATACTGCGGATCCCAAACTGCGCAAACTCTCGTGCTAGCGGTAGCATCATTCCTGCAATAGCTGATTTTGTTGCTGAGTAGGCGACCTGACCTAATTGACCTTCGTAAGCTGCAATTGAAGCGGTATGAATAATGACGCCACGTTCGTTATTGATTGGATCATTATTTTGCATGTGACGAGCGGCGGCTCTAGTCAACAAGAAAGTACCAATTAAATTGATATTGACGACTTTTTGAAAAAAATCTAACGGCATCGGACCTTTTTTACTTAAAATTCGTCCTGCTCCTAGAACACCCGCACAGCCAACGACTAGATTGATTTTTCCAAATTCTTCGACCGCTTTATCAACGGCTTCATCAACGGCTTGTTCTTGACTAATATCGGTAGGAATAAAAATGAGATTGTCTGGATATTCCGATACGGCTGCTTGCCCTTGAGCATCGTTAATATCGAGTATGGCTGCTTTTCCGCCTTGAGATGCGATCCGCTGTGCAACGGCTAAACCAAGCCCTGATGCACCTCCACTAATAACTGCTAGGGTTTTATTAAATGACATATTAACTTCTCGTTGGTTTTTAATAAAAGTAATTTATTATACCAGCAAGATGTTGTAAGCGATAATTCGCTTTTGTTAGTTAGCCAAAAATACTTAAAATTTGAGATTTATCTTTACTTCTATTTCTGCCTGGCAGCGAGCTTTTATTGACACGCATAAATATTTCATTGATGTCATCAATGGTATCTTCTAATCGACAGTATTTTTTATCTTTGAGAGATTGCATCATACTCGATGCAAAGTATTCAAATTCAGTCTGCCATAAGTGTGGAGTATTGGCTTGTTTCATCCGTCGCCCTATTCGCCCCAGCATTCCGTAAAGTCGAGGAGCATCATAAGTTCGGCAATATTCTTGTATAACATCTTTCATCATTGCAAATTCTGATGATGTAATTTTGATAGCATCTTGATTTCTAAATTGAGGACTAATTGATTTCAATATTGCTGGAATCTGTTGTACTGACATAATTAAACTCCTAAAGAAACACTTCCTGTAAGTATTTAAAGCTTCAAACACAAATAATAAGGTGCTATGAAGCGATAGTTTCAATAAAATATAGGAAATGAATTTAATAAGTACAATATTTATAATGAAACAATCTCACCTATATATATTAATAGTTTTTGTTGGTCTAACCAGTAATGTTGTTCTAAGTCATGAGTCAGATGATTCCTTAGAAGAATGTTACTTAGAACAATTAAACCTATCTGAAGAAAAACGAGAGGTGGGCGAAATTCGAGCTTGGTGCCAGAAAAAACTGGAACAGCATATTGCTTTAGATGTTAAGGAGAAGTCTCCACTTGAGCAAAGAATTATCAATGAAGCTAAAACGCAAGACAGTCGTAATGTGATCACGCCTCATATGAGGAACTATATGCTACCTGTTACTTACATTCGAAAACCTAATGAAGAACCCTATAAAGATCTGCCTGGTTCTGTTGATGAGCTTGATAATGTTGAAGCAAAATTTCAAATGAGTTTTAAAGCGCCAATATTTAAATCATTAGTGGTCAGTAAAGATATCTTATATTTTGGGTTTACTATTCAGTCATACTGGCAAATGTATAACCGTGATGCATCTTCTCCTTTCAGAGAAACGAACTATCAGCCTGAGATATTTTATGGTTTTATGAATGATTTAGAAATTGGCGGGTGGACTAACCGGGTCAATATTATTGGTGTGGAACATCAATCTAATGGACGCTCGCAACCGTTATCTAGAAGTTGGAATAGGGTGTATGCTAACTTTATGTGGGAAAGCGATAAATGGTTGGTTGGGTTTAAACCTTGGTATCGTTTACCTGAAGATGAAAAAGAATCTCCTAACTCTCCAGAAGGTGATGATAATCCTGATATAAATAAATATATGGGATATTTTGAGTTTACTACTGCTTATAAATGGGATGAACAGACATTTGGTATGATGTTCCGTAATAATTTACGTTCAAATAACCGTGGTGCGATACAGCTGGATTGGACTTTCCCGATGGGAGATCGCTTTAAAGGATATGCACAATATTTTAATGGGTATGGTGAGAGCTTGATTGATTATAACCAATCTATTGAAAGGTTTGGTGTTGGTATTTTGTTGACAGATTTATTTTAATTAACCTTCTTTTGTTTATTCTTGAGTTGAATTAATAAGATACAGCTCTTTGGGCTAAGCGTACTAGCAATTTGCTAGTACGCTATATTTTATAGAAGAGGTCATTAGAGAAACTATTTTGTTAATCTTGTTTAAATATTCCAGTATAAACCTTGCCATTTTTATCGATATAGCCGCGATACATTCCTTCAGAATTGAATGAGAAAATTGGCTCTCCTTTAGGTGACATACCAACAATACCGCCATCACCACCCATTTTGACTAATTTTTGCTGAATGACTTCATCGGCTGCTTTATCTAGAGAAATGTTCTTGTAGAGAACTCTGGCACAAATATCGTGTGCGACAGCTGCTCTGATAAAATATTCGCCGTGACCCGTTGCTGAAATTGCACAGGCTTTATTATCTGCATAAGTCCCGGCTCCAATGATTGGAGAGTCACCAATCCGACCATATTTTTTATTGGTCATACCACCTGTTGATGTACCAGCAGCTAAGTTACCGAATTGGTCTAGTGCAACTGCACCGACAGTGCCAAACTTATTATCATCAGGCCAAATTTTGTTTGTTGTAACCGATGCTTGCTTATCTGTTTTGTCTTCAGATAAGGCGGTTGCATCAGGATCTTTTTTGAGCACTCTTAATAACTGATTCCAGCGTCGTTCGGTTTTAAAATATTCGGGTGGAACTATTTCTAAAGATTGTTTTTTAGCAAATTTTTCTGCACCTGCGCCACTAAGCATGACATGCTTTGAGTTTGTCATCACTTCTGCTGCCAGTTTGATTGGGTTTTTAACCGTTGATACGCCTGAAACAGCTCCTGCATTGAGAGTTTTTCCTTCCATGATTGATGCATCAAGTTCGTTGGTTTTATGATGAGTATAAACAGCGCCTTTACCTGCATTAAATAAGGGGGAATCTTCCATTACAATAATAGCTGCTTGAACTGCTTCGACACTAGTACCACCTTTTTTTAGTATGGCATGGCCTGCTTTTAGCGCTTCGGCCAGTTTGGCATGGTAGGCTTTTTCTAGCTCAGGTGTCATATTAGATTTTAGTATAGTACCTGCCCCACCGTGAATGGCGATGGCAAAAGAAGGAGATTGTTTGGCATTGATATTGATCGTTAACATGGTTAATAAACAGCTGATAATTAATTTTATTTTCATTGTGATATCAATCATTTTGATTAATTTTGGGGGTGATTAAAAGTAACGTTTCGGTCGGTTAAATGCAACTATTAGCGGTGTTTTTGATGTTTTATTAGTTTATCTATAAAGTATCGGAATAGGGGTATAGTTGGATGGTATGAATTTAGCGAGCGTAATTCGATTATTTGAATTGGGTTATAGAAAGAAGGTATTTATGTTGTTTAGACAAAAATTTTTACTTTGAAGACTTGTCGCGAGTACTCAATCTATGGTTTTATGGTGCGTTTAGGCCAATCTGTTAATTGATTAGGCTTTTTATTAAATTAAAACAACAATATTTGACTTTGTGAATAAGGAACAATAATGACAGCACAACGTGGGGGGTTTAGTACCCGAATTGGTTTTATTCTTGCTGCCGCCGGTTCTGCGGTAGGTTTAGGTAATATTTGGAAATTTCCATTTGAAGTCGGCAAGGGAGGTGGGGCTGCCTTTGTGGTAATGTATTTGGCATTCTGTTTTATTTTATGTTTCCCGGTGATGGTTGCAGAAATCAGCATTGGTCGAAAAACTCAGCTAAATCCTGTGGGTGCATTTAAAAGCTTAGGTTATAAGAGGTGGTCAATTATTGGCTATTTAGGGCTTGCTAGTGGGATTTTGATTCTCTCTTTTTATAACGTGGTTGCTGCTTGGGCCTTTGGTTATTTTATTGATATTTTAAATGGTCAGTTTTCGGTTGGTGGTGAAGCTTTTGGGGCTTATACTGCCGATTGGATAAAAATAGGCGGCTATGCTGTAATTTTTATGATTGGTACGGCTTTTGTTGTATCCAAAGGTATTTCTGGAGGGATTGAGAAAGCCGCCAAAATTTTAATGCCTACATTATTTATAATGATTTTAGGTTTGATTGTTTATGCAATGACATTACCTAATGCAATGGAAGGTTTAAAGTTTTATCTTGTTCCTGAGTTTAGCGAAATAACGGGACCTGTTGTTTATTCTGCTTTAGGGCAGGCATTCTTTTCTCTGTCATTAGGAATGGGAGCATTAATTACTTATGGTAGTTATGTTGCTAAAGACAATAATATTGTGAGTTCTGCCGCCTCTATTACGCTAGTCGATGTTGGTGTTGCTGTGTTAGCTGGGTTTATGATCTTTCCTTTTGTTTTTTCTCAAGGCATTGAGCCGAATGGTGGTCCTGGGTTAATTTTTGCCACTTTACCGGGGGTTTTTCAGTCGTTAGGTGATGTGCTAGGTATTGTTGTCGGCGCGTTGTTTTTCTTATTGTTGTCCTTTGCTGCTTTTACTTCAACCATTTCTTTGTTAGAGGTGCCGACGGCTTATGTTGTTGATGAACATAAAGTGAGTCGAACAAAAGCATGTTGGGGAGTTGCTATCGCTATCTTTGTTGTTGGTATTCCTTCACTACTATCGTATGGTGCCAGTGAGTCCTTAGGTGAATTTATTCAATTACCAGGTACTGACAACCCAATGCCGTTTTTAGATTTTGTTGGGGTAATTGCTAACGATACATTTTTACCTTTAGGCGGTTTTTTAATTGCGGTATTTACTATTTATGTTTGGCGTAAAGAAAACTTTAATAAGGAATTAGCCGAAGGTGATGCAGAAATAAAAGGCAGTTGGTTACAGTCTTATGTTAATTTTGCGCTAAGTTATATTTGCCCAATTTTACTTGGTGTTATTTTTATTGTGACGGTATTCGATAAGTTTTTTGGTGTCAAACTTATGTCTATGCTATTGGGCTAATTGATAAGCAGAATTGGCTAATATTAAAAAAATAATAATGGAGACTGTTTTGAAATTAAAATTATTAATTGTTCCTGTGCTCATTGTTGGCGTATTGGGTTGTAAAGAAAAAGACAAAACGCCAATTGAAGTTGAAAGACCTAAACCTGTTTATGTTTCAACCTATAAAGCTTTGCCGTCAGAAGAGTTTGTTATCGTTAATGCAACCTTATTAACGGGTAATGGTGAGCAGCTTAATAATGCTGCAATGTGGGTGAAAAATGGCAAGATTGAAGCGGTTGGGCAATCGGTATCCTTTCCACAAGGCATAAAAAAAATAGATGCTAAAGGTAAATGGGTGAGTCCTGGTTTAATCGATGTTCACTCGCACTTAGGCGTTTATCCTTCTCCTTCTCATGAAAATAATGCTGATGGTAATGAGATGACTGAACCGGTTACTGCTCAAGTTTGGGCGGAGCATGCCGTTTGGACTCAAGATCCTGGTTTTGATTTGGCTTTAGCGGGTGGTGTGACGAGTTTGCAAATTTTACCCGGCTCTGGAAATTTGATTGGTGGGCGAGGTGTAACACTTAAAAATATTCCTTCGATTACTGTTCAAGGAATGAAATTTCCAGATGCGCCACATGGTTTGAAAATGGCTTGTGGTGAAAATCCAAAACGAGTTTATGGTAAAAAAGGTAGAGCACCCATGACCCGAATGGGAAATGTAGCTGGCTATCGAAGTGCTTGGATTAAAGCTAAAGCTTATAAGGAAAAGTGGGATAAATATTATCAAGCCGCAGAAAAAGGTGAAGAAAAAGATCCGCCTAAACGTGATTTAAAATTAGAAACTTTAGCGGGGGTTTTAAGTGGTGATATTTTAGTTCATAACCATTGCTATCGTGCTGAAGAAATGGCGGTAATGATTGATATTGCTAAAGAGTTTAATTATAAAATATCGACTTTTCACCATGCAGTTGAAGCTTATAAAATTGCTGATATTTTAGCTGAAAATAATATTTGTTCAGCAATGTGGGCTGACTGGTGGGGGTTTAAGCATGAAGCTTATGATTCTGTTCGAGAAAATGTTGCAATGGTTGATAAAGCCAAAGCTTGTGCAATAGTACATTCAGATTCTGCGATTGGTATTCAGCACCTGAATCAAGAGTCTGCCAAAGCAATGGCTGCGGGTAATAAACGAGGTACTCAAATTGAACCGAAAGATGCAATACGATGGATTACTTCTAACCCAGCTAAGTCTTTAGGTATTGAGGATCGGGTTGGTAGTTTAGAAAAAGGAAAAATGGCTGATATTGTAGTGTGGAATCAAAATCCATTTAGTGTGTATGCAAAAGCTGAGCAGGTGTATATTGATGGTGCATTAGTTTTTGATTTGAATAATCAGACAAACAATGCCGTTAGCGATTTTGATCTTGGAATTAAACAGCCACAAGGTGAAAGATTATGAAAATAACTAAAAACCGATTATTAGCTGTAGCCTTGGGGTTGTCTTGTGCCATTGGCTTTAGTGTATCTGCTGAAGATTATTTAATTAAAAATGCAACCGTTTATACATCAACTGCAAAAGGCATTTTGAGTCAAGCTGATGTTCTTATTAAGAATGATAAAATTGTGTCTGTTATGCAAGGAATTACTGTTTCTGAAGGGAGTAAAGTGATTGATGCTAAAGGTCGATATTTAACACCTGGTTTAGCAAACGCCTCAACTAATATCGGACTAGTTGAAATTGGGGCGGTATCAAGTACCGTTGACTCTTCAACCAAGCATAAAGGTTTTGGCGCTTCTTTTAATATTGCGCCAGCGATTAATTTTTCATCAACTTTGATACCGCAAAATCGAATTAATGGACTAACTCGCGCTGTTGTATGGCCTCGTTCGGGACAATCTATTTTTGCCGGGCAAGGGGCTGTAATTGCGCTGCATTCTTCTTTAGAGCAAGGATTGTTAAAAGAAAAAGCGCTTCAAGTGGCTAGTTATGGTACACAAGGTGCTCGAAAAAGTGGTGGCTCTAGAGCGGCTGCATTGCAGCTTTTAGAGCAGACTTTGGCCGATGCTCGTTATTTACGTAAAAATGAAAAGCGTTATCTCCCTGGTTTTAAGTGGGAGTTTTCACAGTCAATTGCTGATCTAAAAGCGCTCTATCCGATATTGGATAGAAAAATACCACTCATTATTTCAGCTAATCGTTCGGATGACATACTAAAACTGATTAAATTAGCTCAAAAATATAATTTTAGATTAGTGATTTCTGGTGGTGGTGAAGCATGGGTTGTAGGCAAACAACTCGCAGAAGCCAAAGTGCCTGTTATTATCGATCCTATTCAAAACTTACCCCAGTTTGATTCTTTATCTATTCGACTTGACGCAGCTGCTAGACTATACAATGAGGGTGTGAAGTTATTATTTACTGGTGGCGGAAGTCATAATGGGTATTTAGTTCGCCAATCTGCTGGTAGTGCAGTGGCTAATGGTTTACCAAAAAGCGCGGCAATAGAAGCGATGACAATTAATGTTGCTGATGTGTTTGGCATCAAAGATTATGGGCAAATAAAAGCAGGTATGGATGCTGATATTGTTGGGTGGGATGGTGATCCGCTTGATGTGACATCTAATCCTGATTTTGTTTTTATTCAGGGACAAAGGCAGCCACTGGTTTCTCGTGCTACTCGATTAAGAGACAGGTACTGGGAGCTGAAAGGAAATCACCAACAAGCCTACAGTCGTTAATAACCTCAAACATAACAATAATTATACATAAGGTTAAATTTTATGAGTGTTGAGAAGAAACAACCCAGTATTTGGGATGCGTTAATACCTGTTGTCACACTAATTATCATGCTATACGGTTCGGTGAAGTTGTATGGTGATTCATCGTCAGTTGGCCCCAATCAAATTGCGCTACTTTTATCGGCTGCAGTAGCTATGCTAATCGGCTACAAAAATGGCTTTCGTTGGGCTGAATTGGAGCAGGGAATCGTTAAAGGCATATCAATGGCGCTTGGCGCAATATTGATATTGCTCATGGTAGGATCATTGATAGGTACCTGGATTTTAGCTGGTACTGTTCCTACCATGATTTATTATGGACTACAGTTACTCGATCCGAGCTACTTTTATGCGGCTGCCTGTATTATTTGCGCTTTGGTATCCATCAGTATTGGCAGTTCCTGGACCACCGCTGGAACAATTGGAGTTGCGCTAATTGGAATAGCATCCGGCTTGGATCTATCTGTTGCAATTACAGCCGGTGCTGTCATTTCTGGGGCATACTTTGGTGATAAAATGTCTCCCTTATCGGATACGACTAACTTGGCTCCGGCAATAACAGGAACAGAGTTATTTACTCATATTCGGCATATGGCGTGGACTACTGCACCGAGTATTACGATTGCGATCGTATTGTTTCTTATATTGGGTTTTTCTAGTGAAGGCAAAGAGAGTTCACAGGGGCTTGAAGAAACATTGACTTTAATAGAAGCTAACTTTTCAGTTTCATTATTAACGCTAGTGCCTTTATTTGTCGTTTTGTATTTGGCTTATAAAAGAATGCCAGCTTTTCCTACATTACTAGTTGGTGCTTTGTTAGGAGGAGTGTTCGCGGTTACATTTCAGGCAGCATCAACCGAAAAAATGGTCGAAGACTCTATTTATAGTTGTCGTGCTAGCAGCAAGCTTGAAATAGAAAGCTGTTCAGTTATTACTATCGATGTTGAAGATGCTGTGATTACTTTTGATATTAAGCCACAGTTTGCTCATCCTTATACGCTTACCGCATCGCTTAAAGGAGATGTTTCACAAAAATTTGCGTTAGCTAAAGAGGGGGATGAAGTTATTGTTGAGCTTGAACGGCGTGGATATTGGCTCAATGCAATCGATGCCGTTTGGCAGGCTATGGCCACGGGCTTTAAAGCGGCTACAGGTAACGCGGCTGTTGATGAATTACTATCTAGAGGTGGTATGGAAAGCATGCTAAACCCAACGGTTTGGCTGATTTTATGTGCGATGACCTTAGGCGCTGTTTTAGAAACTGTTGGTTTATTACAGTGTTTAGTCTCTAGCGCTTTGAAGCTCGTGAAAGGAACTGGTTCATTAGTAATAACGGTAATTGCAACTTGTATAGGTGTGAATATAATTGCAGGTGATCAGTATATTGCAATTGTATTGCCGGGTCGTATGTACCGAGCAGAGTTTAAACGAAGAAATCTTCATCCTAAAAATCTATCACGGGTACTGGAAGATTCGGCAACGATTACATCACCTTTGATTCCGTGGAATACTTGTGGTGCGTTTATGGCAAGTACACTTGGTGTATCTACCTTTATTTACTTACCTTTTTGCTTTTTCAATATTATTAATCCTATCATTTCTGTGATTTATGGCATTATTAATTTTAAAATAGAAAAACTTGAGCAGCAAACAGCTGAAAATGTTAATTAAGGTTTTAATATGAAAGAGCTCTTTTCAATTACTGGAAATTCCCAAAAATTAGATGGTGGTGCCATGTTTGGTAATGCACCCAAAGCCATGTGGCAAAAGTGGGTTGAGGTTGATGATGAAAATCGCATTGATCTGGCATGTCGAGCGTTGTTAGTAAAGGATAGCGGGCGTAATATTTTATTTGAGCTTGGAGTGGGGGCTTTTTTTGAGCCTAAACTTAAGCAACGTTTTGGAATTGTTGAAGCTAATCATGTGCTTTTAGACTCTTTGACAAAGGTAGGTCTAAGCCATGAAGATATTGATGTATTAGTTTTATCACACCTGCACTTTGATCATATTGGTGGCTTGTTATCTGAATGGCAAGAAGGCAAAGCAGCAGAATTGTTATTTCCTAATGCTGATATTTTAGTGGGAAAACAGGCTTGGGAAAGGGCTAATAACCCACATGCCCGTGATCGAGCTTCATTTATACCTGAACTGATGGAATTATTGAGAAATAGAGATAAGATACATTTGGTTGACTCAGAATATTCTCCGTTACTCGGTGATGGTTATCGATTTCATTATAGTCATGGTCATACGCCAGGTATGATGTTGGCCGAAATTACAATGCCCGATGGGCCAATTGTCTTTTGTGCCGATTTAATTCCGGGAGAAGCCTGGGTTCATTTACCTATAACGATGGGTTATGACCGTTATGCAGAGTTGGTCATTGACGAGAAAGCTGACTTTTTAAGTGATTTAATGAGCCGGAATGGGCGGCTGTTCTTTACCCATGACTCAAATATAGCAATGGGGCGCTTAGCAAAAAATGAAAAAGGTCGCTTTTGTTTGCAAGAGCATTTTTCTGAACTTGTTTCATTAAATCGCTAAGTGACTGATTATTGTCAATATTAAAAAATATTGAATTTTTTTTGATATTTCGTTGAACTAATGCCGTAGCCGCTAGTCATAGCTAATAGAGAATGTATTTCCCTCTTTACGGTTGTTAGTTAGGCAGTCGGAAGTCTTAAAGATTAACCCATTATCTTTAGGCTGAATCTCCGATAAAGTTTAAGCCACCAGTTTTTGGTGGCTTTTTTTTATCTAAAATTCATACTCTTCCTATTAAAGTGGTGTGTTCTTCAACTCAAATGATTAAATTCATTAAGTTTTGGTTAATATTACTACCTGAATAACTTATTTTTACGTTAACTACTTGATATAGCAGTATAAAAAATTCTGGTATTATAATTGCCTGCTGATGGTGAATTTTTAGTTTGAACCAAAATAAAAGGTAATAATTATGAAAACATTAAAGGTAATACTTGCAACAAGTTTAGTCGCTGTTTTTACATTCGGTTATGCCAATGCCGCTAAGCTTGATTTAGAAACAAGCAAAACATTAAATTTAAAGGTTGCAGGTATTGAGGTGTTTGAAATAGATGCAGGGGCTGGTTTTCTCAAAATTGAAGGTAGTAGTGAGGTTGAGCAAATTTCGGTTGTTGCTGATTTAAAAGTTAATAGTGAAAGTTATCGGTTAACGCTTGATAAATCAGGTAATACTGCTAAGTTGATCGCAGATGCTAACACTCGCAATTCTTCTTGGTTTGGCAATAGTCCCAAAATCGATCTTACCATTAAAGTACCTACTAATTTAGCTTTGAATATTAATGATGGCTCTGGAAGTCTTTATGGGGAAAACCTATTGGGTAAAATTGTTATTAATGATGGTTCAGGTGGTATTAAATTGAGCAATGTTGGTGAGTTAACGATTAATGACGGCTCAGGTAAAATCAAAATCACTCAGGCAAATTCAAATGTAAAAATAACTGACGGTTCTGGCGGAATTAAGTTATCTAATATTAATGGCTCAGTTTCACTCGTTGATGGATCGGGGGGGATTAAGATTAAACAAGTTAAAGGCCATGTTACTATTTCAGACGGCTCTGGCGGAATAGAGTTAGACTCACTTGAAAGTGGTGTAACGATTCTTGAATCGGGTAGTGGTGGGTTAACGATGAATAATGTTAAAGGTGAGGTGGTGACTCGTTAAATAATTAAACGGCGAGGAGATGTGCCATTATTGACAATGCCAGTGTATAATCTTCGCGCTTAATTATCTTCGACATCACATTTAGCGCTAAAATGTCGTGTTCGCTTTGCTTTGGAGTATTTTTGAATGAAAGTGATTACCTTTGGTACGTTTGATATGCCGCATATTGGTCACGTCAAAATCCTTAACCGAGCTAAAGAATTAGGTGATCATTTAATTGTTGGTGTTTCATCTGATGATTTAAATTTATTCAAAAAAGGCCGTAAGCCTATCTATTCGCAAGATGAACGTATGTTTCTCATCAATTCATTTAAAGGTGTCGATCAAGTTTTCTTAGAAGAATCCCTAGAATTAAAGCGAGAATACATTTTGAATTATAAGGCTGATATTTTAGTGATGGGAGATGACTGGAAAGGGAAGTTTGATGAATTTTCTGATATTTGCCAGGTCGTTTATTTGCCAAGAACACCTTCAATTTCAACCACTTCTGTTATTGAAGTGGTTAAAACTAATCATTTTGATCAAGAAGAGCTAACAAGCCAAAAGAATTAATTCTTTTAATTTGTGGAAAGCTAGAATACTTTACGCTTAATACCTGTTGCGGCTAATATCTTGGTCGCTAGTTCCTCAACTGAACGTGTTGTTGTATTAAGGTGAGGAATTTTTTCTCTTCGATAAAAAGCCTCAACTTCCCTTACTTCGTATTGACACTGTTTCAAAGAGGCGTAGCGAGAGTTTGCTTTTCGCTCTGTACGAATTTCATGCAAACGAGCCGGGTTGATAGTGAGTCCAAAGATCTTATTCTTATAGTTTTTGAGTGAAGGAGGTAATTTTAACCTATCCATATCATCTTCTGTAAAAGGGTAATTGGCTGCTTTTATGCCAAATTGCATGGCCATATATAATGAGGTTGGTGTCTTTCCACACCTTGAAACGCCTACTAGAATGACATCAGCTTGATCATAGTAGCGAGTTGTTATGCCATCGTCATTATTTAAAGCATAATTAACTGATTCAATGCGAGAGTCGTATGCTTTGCCGTCAGCCAAAGAGTGGGTTTTTCCAACTCTAAAACCTGAGGTTTCACCTAACTCTGTTTCTAGTGGTCCGATGAATGTGTGAAAAAAGTCGAGTACTAAAGCGCCACTGGATTGAATAATTTGACGAATTTCAGGGGTTACTATTGTGTCAAATACAATGGGTCTGAGTCCGCCGTTATCTTCAGAGTCTTTAATAATGCGGCAAGCTTCATGCGCTTTATCTATATTATCGATGAAAGGTAGCGTCATTTCATCGAATTCTACTTGCTCAAACTGTGATAACAGCGATTGTCCGAACATTTCTGCCGTTATTCCTGTTCTGTCTGAGATAAAAAACACCTTCCGTTTCATATTTTCTCGCCCTTGAAGTAAAATACCCACTCTTTTGTTGGGTTGAATTTAAACATGCTAATCTAGTATCGGCAAGCATCGATACATTGGCAACAAAAAATCAATGATTTTAGGAGTAAAAGACTGTGCAAGACTACGTGCTTTGGTATGACGGTTTAGGAATGAATGATGTTGAACGAGTTGGAGGAAAAAACGCTTCACTGGGTGAAATGATTAGTAACCTTAGTAACATGGGCGTTAGTGTTCCTAATGGGTATGCGACAACAGCAGAAGCCTTTCGCGATTTTATGGCACAAAGTGGCTTGCATGACAAAATTCAAACAGAATTAGATTCATTAGATGTTGACGATGTTGATAAGTTAGCCAAAATAGGCAGCAAAATAAGACGTTGGGTGATGGAAACTCCATTTCAACCTGAGTTGGAAGAGGCCATCTATAAAGCCTACCTGGAACTAAAAGGTGATTCTAATGATGAATTTGCTGTTGCAGTGCGGTCATCAGCAACCGCAGAGGATTTACCCGATGCTTCTTTTGCTGGACAACAAGAAACCTTTTTAAATGTGCGTGGATGGGAAAATGTAAAGCTGGCACTAAAAGAAGTTTTTGCGTCTTTGTTTAATGATCGTGCAATTTCCTATCGAGTTCACCAAGGTTTCGCTCATGCTGATGTTGCCTTGAGTGCCGGAGTACAAAAAATGGTTCGCAGTGATATTGCGGCTAGTGGTGTTATGTTTACCATTGATACTGAGTCTGGTTTTTCTGATGTTGTGTTTATTACAGGCGCTTATGGTTTAGGTGAAACTGTGGTCCAAGGCGCGGTAAACCCTGACGAGTTTTATGTTCATAAACCAACATTAACTAGTGGTAAACCTGCGATTGTGCGTAAAACATTAGGCGGTAAAGCAATAAAAATGATTTATACCGATGATACTGCTCACGGTAAATCAGTAGAAACAATTAATGTTGAGCCAGAATTACGCCAACAGTTCTGTATTTCTCATGATGAAGTTGCAGAGCTAGCTAAACAAGCAATGATTATTGAAAAGCATTACCAACGACCTATGGATATTGAGTGGGCAAAAGATGGTGCTGATGGCAAGCTTTATATTGTTCAGGCTCGTCCAGAAACTGTGCGTAGCCGAGATAACAATCAAGTTATAGAACGGTATGTGCTTGCTGAGACTTCTGATATTGTAGTGACTGGACGAGCAATCGGCCAAAAGATAGGTAAAGGTCCTGCTAAAGTGATTTCTGACTTATCTGAAATGTCTAAAGTACAAGAAGGTGATGTTCTAGTCACTGATATGACGGATCCTGATTGGGAGCCAATCATGAAAAGGGCTTCTGCTATAGTGACAAACCGTGGTGGTCGAACATGCCATGCTGCAATCATTGCTCGTGAGTTAGGTATTCCAGCAGTTGTTGGCTGTGGTGATGCGACACAAAAAATAAAATTGGGTCAAGAAGTGACGGTATCTTGTTCAGAAGGAGATACAGGAAACATCTATGAAGGTTTATTAGAGTTTAACGTTAACAATAGCGAAATCCATGATATGCCTGAACTGCCTTTCAAGATCATGATGAATGTTGGTAATCCTGATCGTGCTTTTGACTTTGCCCGTTTGCCACATTTTGGAATTGGACTGGCCAGACTTGAGTTTATTATCAACCGAATGATTGGTGTCCATCCTCGTGCATTACTCGATTTCGATAGTCTTGAAGATGAAGATTTAATACGTACTATTAGTGAAAATATGGCAGGCTATGCCGATCCTGTGAGCTTCTATGTTGATAAACTGGTAGAAGGTATTTCGACTTTAGCATCGGCTTTTTCGCCTGAAAAAGTCATTGTAAGAATGTCTGATTTTAAATCGAATGAGTATGCTAATCTAATTGGTGGTCATCTGTATGAGCCAGAAGAAGAGAATCCTATGCTTGGGTTTAGAGGAGCTTCTCGCTATATATCCAAAGAGTTTGAGCAGTGTTTCGAATTAGAATGCCGCGCTATCAAACAAGTTAGAGAAAATATGGGATTAACAAACGTTGAAATTATGATCCCGTTTGTTAGAACTATTGATGAAGCTGCGCAAGTTATTGAGTTACTGGCTAAATATGGTCTAAAACGTGGGGAAAATGGATTACGTGTTATTATGATGTGCGAGTTACCGTCTAATGCATTAATGGCTGATGAGTTTTTAACGTATTTTGATGGCTTTTCTATTGGCTCTAATGATTTAACTCAGTTAACGCTAGGTCTAGATAGAGATTCGGGCATTATTTCTCATTTATTTGATGAAAGAAACCCGGCAATTAAAAAGTTACTGAGTTTAGCGATTCAAGCTTGTCGCAAAGCTAATAAATATGTAGGTATTTGCGGACAAGGTCCATCGGACCACCCTGATTTTGCCAAGTGGCTGATGGAAGAAGGAATCGATAGTGTTTCTTTAAATCCCGATTCTGTACTTGAAACCTGGTTATTTTTAGCTAACCAAGAAAGTTAATATCTTAAAAAATTTAAAGTGAGTCAATAATAAAAAAGCAGAGTTTATCTTAAGATAACTCTGCTTTTTTAGTCATTAAGGGAGGATTATCGTTGAGCAATTCGAATATAAACTCTTCGATTCAGAGCTCTACCTTTTTTACTTCTATTTGAAGCGACAGGTTTTTTTTCGCCATAAGCGGCAGTTTTAAAGCGGTTATCGTCGACACCGTCAAGTTGCAAAAGTTTTTTAACAGAATTGATTCTGTTTTTAGAAAGTTTATCATTATATGAGCGAGAACCTTTACTATCGGTATGGCCACTAATAAAAACTACCTCAATTGATTCGTCATATTTGATATAAGCTGCTAAAGCTTTGAGTTTTTCTTCGTATTTTTCACGGATTAGGTACTTATCAAAATCGAAATACAGCGTTAACTTTCTAATTTGCTTTAAATCGTAACGAACAAGATTAGTCATACAGTCGAGAAACTTCTCGTAGGCAGGCTTAAAGCGAACAGCAGAAAGTGCAACGGAAACTTGAGAGTCTTGCTGGTTGAGATCTTGGTAGCTAATGGTTGGAAAACGTCCCGATTCTAGCTCATAAAGTAAACGCCAACTACTGGTGGAGTGACTCGACATAATATTTTTTCCTTTTTGTAGCTTGACTTCACCAAGTACTTTACTTGACTGTTCTGGCTGCCAGGAAGGGGCAATAGAGCGTACCCAAGCGCTTCTTTCTGGTGACAGCTCATGCCTTTTATAGCTTAGCAAGAAGCCTAATTGAGTTTTTTTACCCGCTGATTTTGAAAATGAAGCTGTGCCATAGTAAGGGATATTGTGAGACAAGTTACATGCCAATGGTGTACCTTTGTATTGCCAGTTTGAGTCATTTATGTCAGCTTCAAAATATTTGAGGTTTGCTGATGCATAACCGCAAATCAATAAAGGGCTCAATAAAAGCGCTAACCGACGATGATATTTAGTCATTTGATAGTTTCCATATATCTGATAACCCTTTATCGGCTTTAGAAATTCCGACTTAAATAATTTAAAAAATTATTCACTGATTATTGGGTTGGCGTTTTAACAAGCGGTTTATATGAATAGTTATCGAACGGGTCAGTTGAGCCGTTAGAGTTGTAAAAAATTCACTATAATTGGTTAAGTTAGGCAACTGGTGATAGAATTTCGTTTCTATAGTAATGATTCAAATAAAAGCTTTGACGAGCCTGGCTTGTCATAAGGAAATATAAGAATGACAATGATGAGTCGCCGATTTAGAGGTTTTTTCCCCGTTGTTATTGATATTGAAACTGCAGGTTTTAATGCCAAAACAGATGCATTATTGGAAATAGCCGCAGTAACACTCAAATTTGATGAGCAAGGCAATTTAAAGCTTGATAAAAAACAACACTTTCATGTTCATCCTTTTGAAGGCGCTAATATTGAGCAAGCTTCTTTAGACTTTAATGGTATCGACCCCGATAATCCTTTACGCGGAGCGGTATCTGAACATGAAGCGCTTACCCAGATTTTTTCACTTGTTAGAGCAGAACAAAAACAATATGAGTGCCAGCGCAGTGTTTTAGTTGGTCATAATCCAGGGTTTGATATGGGATTTTTACTGGCTGCTGTTGAGCGAATTAATGTTAAAAGAAACCCATTTCATCCTTTTACCACTTTTGATACCGCGACTCTATCTGGATTAGCCGTAGGACAAACAGTGCTTGCTAAAGCTTGTGAGATGGCGAAGATTAGTTTCGATAATCAGCAAGCTCACTCTGCACTTTACGATACAGAAAAAACGGCTGAACTTTTTTGTTATATAGTGAATCGTTGGAAAAGGCTTGGTGGCTGGCCACTAGGTGATTAAACTTCAGCTAGTGGCATCAGTTATTTTTAATTATTAGTAGAAAACATAAATGCGAATTAAGCTGAGATTGAGTCGCCATAATGTCTCACCGCTGTTCGATCACCGCAAGCATTATAGATATTATTATCAGGATCAAAACCTTTAATTAAATTAAAAGTTCTTCTACTCGATTGAGTTAATAGTTCTATTAAACGAGCATTCACTTCATTTTTTAAACAGCACTTTTCTACTAATTGCATTAGCTCTGACCAGTTTTCGCTCAGTTGAGTATTTTCAGTGCAGTACTTTTTTAACTGAGCCAGTGATGTAATTTGAATGCCCGCATTGTCAATCATTGGAGGAATTTGTTGTGTATTAATATGTGATACGGCTTCATCTTTCTCCTTTAAAACTTGACTGAGTAAATCAAAATTTCTTTTTTCGAGAGCACGCTGCTCGCTATTTAAAATATCGTGTAATGTCTGGTAATCTTGCTGCCATGCATTTAATACTGTTTTACAAAGTTGAATGTGTTTCATCATATTTTCCTCAGCATCGATAAGCGATAGCTTATTGCTAATAAACTGTTTAATTAATAGCCTTGATAGTTAGACTCAAAGTCCAACATTTTATTGGCTACTCGCTGATATTCTATTTCATATTTGTCGTTATCTAATTTTTCCTTAATCGGAGATACTCTATTTTGATCAATGATAGGGGCAGATTTCATTT
The DNA here is from genome assembly GCF_052495765.1 of Aliikangiella litoralis. The sequence goes on from NZ_CP199292.1 coordinate 1,826,159, forward strand.
GTTGTATTAATTGACTAATTTGAGAGGCTTTGCCCGTGATATTAACTGAGTCTTCACTTTCTGCTGAAGCTGAAGATATACCATCAGATGCAGATTTCTTTTTAGATTTATCTGTCTTTGCTAAGTTTGCTTTTGTATGCCCTGGCACAAGGCTTTTAATATCCATAACCATAAGTTACTTTGACCCTGCAATATTAACGCTCAAACGGTTTTTTCCGGTGACTACTGCCCCAAAAGACTTTTTTGTTCTGGTGTTTCTCACCTGAACCGTCTCACCTAATATGGCATCACTTAAAGCGATACCTTCAACATTGATACTCAAAAATTGATTATCAGCCGTAACAGATACTTTGTCTCCTCGACAAACGAGACAAATGCTGTCCTGGTAAATTATCGATCCAGAACGCATCACTTTTTTAGGACTCGCATTAAGCATTTGTTTTTTATTTAATAATGGTTCTTTTCTAGTATAGTTAATTGGTACTCGTTTTTGACTAATATCCCTTTTGTTTAATAAGTCACCAGGAAATACCCTTCGGTTTACAACCCAGGCTAATTGATACTCTGTTATTTTTGCTGGCACAATTATTTTCCATGCAACGGGCCCTGTACACTTAATTGCGACACTGGTTTTACCATTTCGTCGTGTCGCTTGTGGTGAATATGCCTCAAGTGGCTGTTCACACTGAACGAGCCTTAAACGAGGATCAATATTACCTATTACTATCTCTATGTTCTCGTTATCGGCAGAAGTGTGCATTTCCTCAAGGAATTTTTTTGCCGCATATTGAATTTCTTCAATCGGTTGAATCGTTTTTGCCTGCAATAAATTCATATGAGACATAAAAATGACTAAACAAAAACAAGCAGTTGAACATAACTTCTTAATAACAGAGTCTTTTTGTTCACGATCACGGTAATCTCTAATGTTAATTAATTTCATGATTTTCCTGTTGTTTTTTGAATCTTGTCTATACTTATTTTTATATGACTCGGTGTCATGGTTGTTGTTAATCGCTACTCACATCGCTTTTTGGATTTTAAAGGTCGCTTAAATCCTGTTGTTTTACCAAGCAATTACCATGCCGTAGCATAATAAATATTTTTTAATAGGAAGGTTTCTCATGTCGAGTATTCTTGATTCGGTTAACCAAAGAACCCAGATGGTGGGGCAGAATCGGCTTGAATTATTATTGTTTAGGCTGCGAGGCAAACAGGTATATGGTATTAATGTTTTTAAAGTGAGAGAAGTTTTACAGTGTCCTGAGTTAACCGAGTTACCTAAACGTAATCCAGTTGTTCGCGGAGTCGCCCATATTCGTGGCGCAACAATTTCTGTTATTGATTTGAGTTTGGCTGTTGGTGGTCCTTCTCTTGGTAATGTTGAAAATTGTTTTGTGGTTATTGCTGAATATAACCGCAAAGTTCAAGGGTTTCTTGTTAATTCAGTTGAAAAAATTGTCAATATGAATTGGAGTGATATTCATCCACCGCCAAAAGGTGCTGGAAAATCGAGTTACTTAACGGCTGTTACAGATATTGAAGGTGAGCTTGTTGAAATTATTGATGTTGAAAAAATATTAGCAGAAATAACCCCCAATAACGCGACTGTTAGTCAAGAACTCGTTGAAAAAAATGCAGGTAAAGCACCGCAAGACAAAGTGGTACTTATTGCTGATGACTCTTCAGTTGCAAGAGGACAAATTAAAAGAACTGTGGAGCAACTTGGGTTTAAAACTAAGCTTTGCAAAGATGGTAAAGAAGCATATGAATATCTTGAAGAAATTGTTGCAGATGGAACGTCTGTAGATGATGAAGTTTTAATGTTGATTTCAGATATTGAAATGCCCGAAATGGATGGTTATACCTTAACGGCTGAAATTCGTTCTAATGAACGATTAAGCCATATGTGGGTGATGTTACATACTTCTTTGAGTGGTGTATTTAATGAAGCAATGGTTCAAAAAGTTGGGGCGAATGATTTTATACCAAAGTTTAATCCTGATGAGCTTGCGAGTGCAGTACAAAAAAGAATGGAACTTGAAGACTAAAATAAGTACATAATTCATGGAAATATCTATAGCTGATTATGAACGTTTTAAGGTTATCCTTGAAAAACAAAGCGGCATATTGTTGGGGGATAATAAACAGTACTTAGTTGTAAGTCGGCTAAGCAGTTTTATCCAAGAAAAAGGATTAACCTCAATGTCGAGCTTGCTCGACAAAATTTCAAGTGTGTCGGGTAGTGTTTTGTTGAAAGAAGTCATTGACCGAATGACAACTAATGAAACCTTGTGGTTTAGAGATAATTATCCGTTTGAATATTTAAAATCAACAATTGTTCCTGAATTACGTGGAAAGAGTATCAATAATCGAATATGGTGTGCGGCCTGTTCAACAGGCCAAGAACCATACTCTATCACAATGCAGCTAGAGGAAGCGGCGGCATTAGCTAATACTGAAATTATAGCAACTGACTTATCTGAACGCGTGTTAAATAAAGCTCGTCAAGGCACCTATCAACAGATCGAACTCAATCGGGGAATGCCACGTGATAAGTTAAATCGTTACTTTACCCCGTTAGATAGTGGTGAATGGCAAGTCAGTGCCCGGTTACGTAATAAAGTGACTTTTCGTCCATTAAATCTATTGAGCTCTCCCTATGGAATGGGACAATTTGATGTGATTTTTTGCCGAAATGTATTGATATATTTTTCTAGTCAAAATAAAACCAAAGTGATCAATGCATTAATTGATTGTCTCAAACCTGGGGGATACCTATTTTTAGGTGCTTCTGAATCCTTAACTCGTGATTCAAAACAAATGACTATGGTACGCTGCAATCCTGGGTTAGCTTATAAAAAAGAAAATAATTAAAGAAGTCTCATATTTTATTTAACGATGGGGTGGAGCTTTTAGTTTGTACTAGTGTCAGCGGTGATACCTTTTAGCCTTACTTAACTTTTTAATAATATTAAGGTTGAATAATTCAGGTTAACACTGTAAATTTCTTTGAAACTGAATTCTTTAACTATGAGGGTAATAACCTCTGTTGTCTTTCTGTTAAATCCAATAAGTTAAGTATTTCCCCTAATAGATATCGATAGATTTTTTACACGTAATTTTAAATATCAAGTAACATAATAAAAATACAGTAAAGTTATTTTGCCCTGAGATTGTTAGCATTGAAAAATATAACACTGAACGACGATTAAGTTTGCATTTACTTGTTGTTCTTGAAAGTATAGATTTCGGCCTGCTTGTCTAATTTTTTAAGACAACAGGTATGTAGTGAAAAACTAGTTAATCATTCATACTAGGAAAAGTGATGAATATAAACAGCCCTTTAGGCGCTTTATTATTTTTTTTAATTGTTGTTGTTATTGCGGTCCCTTTGTTTCGCCGACTCAAGCTGGGAGCTATCTTAGGTTACCTGGTTGCTGGGCTTATTATTGGTCCAGGGGGTGTTGATATTGTTTCTAATCCAAATGACATTTTACATTTTTCAGAGATAGGTGTAGTACTTTTACTTTTTGTCATCGGATTAGAGTTAAGTCCTGATACTTTATGGGATATGCGTCGTCATATTGCTGGTTTAGGTGCCGCTCAGTTGGTTTTTTCTGCAATGCTTGTTGGCGGCGTGGTGTTTATTTTTTATCAATCAGCACAAAGTGCATTAATTATTGGCTTAGCTTTGGCTTTATCATCAACTGCTTTTGCAATTCAACTAATGGCTGAAAAAGGAATTTTAGCTTCTCGAGGAGGGCGGCGTGGGTTTGCTATTTTACTCATGCAAGATCTTGCCGTAATACCTGTTTTACTTTTAGTCGAATCTTTTTCCACTGTTGCTAGTGAACAAACTAAACCCTGGTGGTACGGTGTATTAGCGATTGTAATGCTGTTATTTGCTGGACGATTTTTATTAAATTATTTACTTAAGATTGTCTCACGCTATGGTAGCCGTGAAAGTATGACAGCGTTAAGTTTGTTAATTGTGGTTGGTGCAGCTTTTTTAATGGATGCTGCTGGCTTGTCTATGGGAATGGGAGCCTTTGTCGCGGGGATTATGTTAGCTAACTCAAGCTTCAGACACCAGATTGAAAGTGATATAGAGCCATTTAAAGGGCTAACTCTTGGGTTATTTTTTATTGCAATAGGAATGACTTTAAATATAGAACTGTTTCTTCAGCAACCAATATTATTACTCCTTGTTGCACTGGCTTTAATGATAACAAAATGTGTGATTATTGCTGCTTTACTACGCTTTGTGGATATTGATTGGCGACAAGGATTGCAATTAGGCTTAATGCTTAGTCAAGGAGGCGAGTTTGCATTTGTCGTTATGGCGCAAGCAGTAGATGGTGGTTCATTATCGAGTGAGTTAGCTCAACAAGTTAATTTAGTTGTTGGTTTATCAATGGCACTGACATCACCATTAGTAGGAATAATTAGCTTATGTAAAAGAGCAGAGTCTAATAATAATGAGACAATTTCAACACCGGAATTTCATGCTTCGCCTGAAGTAATGATTTTAGGTTTTGGACGTTTTGGCCAAGCAACAGGTCGTATATTGGCGGCCAATGGAATTCCTTTTATTGCATTGGATAAAGATGCGGAACACATTGATTTTATAAAGCAGTTTGGTAATCAGGTTTTTTTTGGTGAAGCTAGCCGCTTGGATGTATTGCATGCTGCTGGTATCGATAAAGTCAAAGTTGTTTTAGTGGCAACAAACGACACTAAAATAACTGAAAATATAACCAAACTCATTGTTCAACATTTTCCTAATATAAAAGTTATCGCTCGTGCTAGAAATCGATCAGCTTACTGGGCGTTACGATCTTTAGGAGCTCATCATGTAATACGTGAACTATTCAAAGGCAGCGTTGAAGCGGCAAGTTCTACATTAAATGCATTAGGTTTTAGTGTTGGTGAAGCACTTAAAAAAGTAGATGAATTTGAGTCTCATGATAGTGCAATGATGGAATACTCTTATGAGCATCGAGATGACCTAGATAAATTAATTGAAATTGGTCGAAAAGGGCGTTCTGATTTGGAGAGGTTATTTCGTCAGGATCAAATGCGTGAATAATAGATCTCAAAAATATTATTCGTTAGACCTTGCGGTTGGAGTAGATTGAACTAGCTGAATAAAAATAAATATTCAGCTAGTGTTGTATAAAATATTTTTTGTTATCTATTGTTGTTATTTTTGTATTGATACTAACTTTGGAATAATGACTGCGTCTTTATTTTGTATTGATCTAATTGTTGTTAGCCCTGCTTCTTGTAAAGCAATAGCGGCGCTATCTAACATGTTAACTTCGGCACATGGGGTTACTAAAGGTTCTCCATCATCAGTAAAAACATGTAATGGTAATCGGTCAATTTCTAATAGTTTCATGATGTGCAAATGACCTGTTATTGAATAGTTTTGTGCAAATAACAATATGATTAACCAAGCACCATTACTCCATAAATAATAGGGATGTTTATTGTTAGCTGGTAATTCTTCGAAATAGAAACTGTCAATAGGCGATGTTTTTTGACCATAAGGCATTCGACATAAAAAGCGAGGAGCCGCGAGAATAATACTATCTGCTTGAGGTTGGCTTCTTAATATTTCCCATTGTTCAGTTATTTCTGGTGGCTGGGTAAAATTCCAATCATCTATATCGGGTGTTTGGTGTAAGCTTTGACAACCCGCTAATTGCTCTGTACCACTTGCAATAGCAATAGCATTACAAGAAGAAGCTATTGCACCAATATGTGCCAGCCCTTTAAGATCATCGGTACTGTAACCAAACATAGTATCATGCATAATAAGGCTAAATGGCGTTGAGCCTACCGATGCTCGGTTAGATACTAATAGCTTATATAATTCGCTTTGTTCCAAGCTATTGTTATTGAGAGAATCGTTGATGACTTCATGTTGAGTAATATCGATGAGAAAAAGCTTTAGGCGGCCATTGGTTTCAATCCGTCTGATCAGTTTATCTAAGCTCCGCCACGTTGATTCTATATTTTGAAAGTTGGAGTGATGTAGTATTTTACGCATGAGGTCGCTGGTTGCATCATCAACTGCTTGCAATAACTCATTCTGTTTTGGATCTGGTTTAGGAATAACATAGGGGCTAATTATATCTTTCATTATTGCCTGAATATCAAGTCGGGAAGAGGATTGTTCTACCGTTGCTTCTGCAAGCAAGTTATCTAACAATGAATCATTGCTTGTGTTGGTCGCATTATCTATTGTCTTTGTTGTTGTCTTAGTTGCTTCACTGTGAATTGGTGATGATTCATACCACTGGTAAACTTCTTTGGCGGCTTCATCAAAGGTTTTAGGGTTTTTAAGCCGCTTACGTAGACTTCGTAGATTATCAAATAAGGGGACTCGTTCATAGATAAAGTCAGGGTGCATATCATCCAGTTCTTCAAAATGAATAGGTTTTTCTGCTAAAGGCAAAGTACATCTTACATTGAGCTGAGAGAATACTTCGTCAAAGTTATCACGATCAACTTCAATGATTTTTTGCTGTTTTATTGAACTTTCATTGTCTAACGCATGATTTTTTCGGCCACTAAAATTAGCAATAATCGCGATATGGCAAGGTTTTTTTGGTTGCTCAATAGCTGAGTTTTGTTCGTCATTAGTGTTAAAACTTATATTTCCTGTTGAGATTGTTGTGCGAGACATAGCGCATTCCTTAGGTTTGATCATAGCGTAGAGTATACTGAAAAGAATTTGTTAGGCATAGTTTGATTACCTAATTTAATCTGAATTTTTATATAAAAAAGTTTCACCGAAAATTTGAACAGGATGAGTGATTAGCTGTTTGTAGAATCAATAAAAAGTAAACTAGGGCAGGATGACAAAACAATTACGACCATTGCTTTTTGCCTGATAAAGTGCAGTATCGGCTCTTTTAAGGGCATCTTCTATCTGCTTATCTTGTGGTTGAAAAATAGAAACGCCCATACTAAATGTTACCTGAAAATCATCTACAGGAACTTTAATTTCACTACACAGATGAGCAAGCCTTTGGTAAACCGCCTTAACATGTTCTATTGATGTTTGTGGTAATACCAATAACCATTCTTCTCCACCAATTCTACCAAAATGATCACCATCTCTAATAACTTTAGATACCAATTTTGCAAAGCTAATGAGTACTTGATCGCCGACATGATGACCAAATTGGTCGTTGATTTTTTTAAAATGATCAAGGTCTAATATACAAAATAAACCGCTGAGTTTGTAACGTTTAAACCTTTCAAACTCTTCTTCTGCCTTTTGAGTAATATATCGTCGGTTAGCTGTTCCTGTTAATTCATCTGTTAATGCTAATTGTGATAATATTTTTTTGATTTTATTTTCTCGATAAGTAAATGCTAATAAAAAAAAGATAATAATTAGAAGTCCTAATGAACTGACGATGTATAGCCAGCTTGATTTTTTTTGTTCTGATATTTCAAGTTGTTGTAACATGTTTTCTTGCTGTAGTATCTTTTTTTCTTGTTGCTTAATTTTATTTTCAAAATCATTTTGTGTTTCTAAAATAGCCTTTGACTTATCAAGGTCTTGATGGCTATCGTAAAGCTTCACTAAATTTTGATAATTAAGAGCCGCTTCTTTATATTTTTCTTCTTGAATAAGCATTTCTGATTTAAGCATGAATAAACTCGCTTTTGTTCCAATGTCACCATTTTTTATATGCCAGTCAAGTTTTCTAAAAAGTTTTTTAGCTTCAACAAGGTTGTGTTGTTTAACATAAATAGTGAGTAATTGAAATGTTGATAAACTCTCAAGTCTATAGTTGTTAAGCTGTTGTGATATCTTTAATGCTTCTAAAACATAGGTTTTAGCTTTTTGATAATCTTCTTGCCTGAGTGATAGTTGCCCTAGTTGTCCCAATGCAAAACCAACGCCTTGCAAAGAGTCTATATTGCGGGCAAGTATTAATGATTTATTAAGATAGAGTTCTGCATCTGAAAAATTATTAATTTTAATGGATGTATAACCAATATTATAATAAATGATTGCTGCAGACATTGGATCTTCTTGTTCATTAATATTTGATAATGCCTGTCTAAAATAAGCTAAAGCTTTAATTGGAGCATCAGTTGCGTCATAAATCAGCCCAATATTTTGTAAAATATTAGATAAGTATTCTTTATCTTTTTCTAAAAATAGATCATAAGCTGTAGTTAGTAAGGTAAGAGCATTATTGAAATCTTGATTATAATAGCTTGAAATGCCATAGTTCATAGTGGCATGACCTAGTAGTGCTTCATAATCACTATTTTCAAGAGAACTAATAATCTCCTCATACATCTGTTTTGCTTCACTCCACCGAGCCATTTGAGAGTATGCTGAAGCCAAGCTGACTTTAAATTTTGTTATTAACCTAAAGTTATCAAATTTTTTTGCTCGTTCTACCCCTTCTTGTGCAAGTTCACTGTATTTTTGTAAAAAGCCTTTTTGTGCTTGCATTTCAGCTTGCACATAGAGTATTTCAAGAGTTTCTTCTTCAGAAAGCTTGTTTTCTTGCAAGTATTGGTTTATTTGATGTGTTGCTTTTTCTAGTTCTGGGCTTAAACTTTTAATAAATCCTTTAACATCTTGATTGGCTGAGTAGCTAATCATTGAGAAAGTAGCTAACAAAAATAAAAGTAAAAGTTTAGAGGAGGGTGGCGGCATGAATTAAATTAATTATTGAAAAACTCTATTGAGTATAGAAAAGAAAACTTTAACAGGTTAATTTTATTCATCATTTAAGTGAATACTCACTGATACATACGGTTAGTTTTTATTTAGAAGCGATAAATAAAGGCTTGTTTGCTATTTATTTTGACTGAGGTTAGGAGGAGTGTAGATGAAAGGCCTATACTCGTGAAAAGAGGAGCATCTGGTTGAGACAGAAAAAACGATTGTGCGCTATAAACAATTATAAAAGTTAATTTGCTGTCTATAAATCACTCGTGATACCCAAGGGGGGGTATACCATTTGTCCTGATAATGTTGCACCTGATGTTGTTGATTTAACAAGATATAGGGCCCAATTACAGCCTCGACCTTGTAACAAATAATAGCCATCCTTGGCAATAGAATTCCTTTTTTTGAGGGGTATCATCCTGATAATGCTTTTCCTTAAGCGGTTATTCCTAATAACCTTATCCCTTGAGTAAAATAGTGCCGTCCTCTGGCAATTGGTAGTCCATTGAAGGGTAAAACTTCCCTGTTTTGGCAAGTGACTTCCTTTTGATTCTTTGACATCCTTGTTACTTATAGCTAAATCACTATCAATTGACACAATAAAAGCCGTTATTTTTGCCGCTCCTTTCGTTGTCTGACTTGTCCATAGAGCGGCTATGCACTGCGCCAGACGCCTTAATAGTGACAAAAATCCCTGACTTTTTTCTATGCCAATTGATAGTGATCTAGCTATATTGTTGCTTCCCTGTAACTTCCCAGTTACCAAACTTATGTCCATCTATGAACAAAATAATTCCTTTTCGACTCTAAACTAGTATCCTTGCTTTTTGAGTCATATAAAGCCACATCATTTTCCTTAAAAGCTAAATTCCATTTAATAATAGTCATCCCTATTACTTTTGTTCCCTATTAATATAACAAGCTTCCATGACAGTTATATGTCCTATTATCCCTTGATTTATTAGGGATAAAAGCCGTCCTTAGCCAGCCTAACCTCCTTTAAGTTAACAACTTGGTGATTTTTACCAAGTTGTTTTTTGCCATAGTGGTCGGGGCCACTGGATACACAAAATATTGGTATCAAAGTAGTGATTTGTCGTTCACTGAGCGCTATTATGCTCGCTAGCTGTCTCAAATCCTGAGACAGAGAATATTAAAATAAGGTTTTTTTTCAAAATGGATGGATTTGACAGAATTTATGATTTACATCGCATATTAAGTGGTCGTAAAACAGCTATTTCACTCCAAGATATACTTTCAATAATGGAATGTTCAAGAGCAACTTTTAATCGTGTTAAAAAGCATATGACTGACTTTCTCGGGGCTCCTATTGAATATAGTCGAGATTTAGGCGGGTATTATTATGCGAAAGAAGACGAAAAATATTATGAATTGCCTGGACTTTGGTTTAGTGAAGCAGAATTACACGCTCTACTACTCATTCAGGCATTAATCTCAAATATTGGCGTAGGGCTGTTAAAAGAAGAGCTTTATCCTATTAGCGAACGAATCAATCAACTTTTGGGGCGTAATGCTGAGAGTGCAGCTGCGCTTAAGCATAAAGTGAAATTACTTGGAGTCGCTGTTAGGCATGTCAATAACAATACTTTTAGCAAGTTGATAGAAGCAACTTTGCGTTCAATGCGTTTAAATATACAGTATTTTTCTAGAGATGCAGGATTAGAATCAAAAAGAGAAATATCTCCACAAAGAATTATCAATTACCGCAATAACTGGTATGTTGATGCCTGGTGTCATAAAAGGAAGTCTTATCGAACATTTGCATTAGAAAATATTTCTGATATTTCTCGCTCCGAGAAGGATTTCAAAAAAATTGATCCGCTTGAATTAGATCAATACTTTGAGAAGAACTATGGAATTTATGCGGGAGGAAGTGTTGAATATGCCACGATTGTTTTCTCTCGGACAATTGCCTATAGAGTTGCGGCTGAAGAGTGGCATCCAGAGCAAAAAGGTCGTTTTCTTAAAGACGGCAGTTATGAATTAGTATTACCTTATAATCAAACACATCCAGAAGAACTAATTCAAGACATTATGAGTTTATCTGAACATGCTGAAGTGGTTAAACCTGTGCAACTAAGAGAGTTAATTAACAGCAAAATACAAAAAATGCGACAAATATACTCACCTGCATAATGCTTTAATAAGTGAGGTTATTTTTTATAATACGAGAATTGTTTTTTGAGATATTTAAGATAAGGGGTAAAGGTCTAAATCTTTAATTTTTAATTATATTGGTGAAATAGAAAATAACTGCTATAAATTGACTTTAATTCTTACATTGAAAGGGAGAATAAAGTGTATCGGCTTACCTTTATATTATTCTTAACATTCATTACTAGTTGTGCTCAATCAGCAAAAATATCTTCACCATCATTTTTATTTAAAGAAACAAAAAGCTTATTAGAGGTAGAAACTTATGCTGATAACCAAAAAAGTAAAAAATCAGACACACTTATCGTGTTTGATATTGATGATACTTTGTTATTAGCCAAAAACTTTGTTGGTGGCGATGTTTGGTATTTATGGCAGAGTTGGAAAAAGGGTGAAAACCCCATTAAAGATGTAAATGGGGTTACACATATTATTAAGCCAAGTGAAAAATATCGCTGCCTATATTGGACAATTGAATCTTTAACTAGCTTAGCTACATTTGAGCCAACAGAAAGCGATGCGCCTAAATTACTCAATCGATTACAAGAAAAATTTGATTTAATGTTATTGACTTCTCGCTCTCCTTCTGTTCGAGCGGCTACCGAACGTGAGTTAAAAAATACAAAATTTCCTAATTTTAAAAAATCACATCTAATGCCAGAAGATTATGCACTAGCATTTGATTTTAAAATTGGACAACGAACTGATTCGGTAAGTTATCAAGATGGAATTGTTATGTCTTCTGGGTTAAATAAAGGGAAGGTTTTAAAAGAAATATTGTCTCGTGTGAATAAACAATATAAAAACATTCTATTTGTCGATGATACAAGAAAAAATATTGATGATGTAGCCAATGAGTGGAAAGGGGAAAGTGAGACTAATTTAGCTGTTTTTTACTATACCAAAATTGATAAGCGATTACATGATGGTGATATTAAAGTATCAAATAATGTGAAAGCTAAATTTGAAAACTTTCTTAGAGAAGCTTATCCGGATAGGTATCAAGACTTTATGAGTGAACGCTGTTTGTAGATATAGCTAAATCACTATCAATTGTCACAATAAAAGCCGTTATTTCTGCCGCTCTTTTCGTTGTCTGACTTGTCCATAGAGCGGCTATGCACTGCGCCAGACGCCTTAATAGTGACAAAAATCCCTGACTTTTCTCTATGCCAATTGATAGTGATTTAGCTATAACAATAAATTGATTGTGATGTCAGTATTTTATCGTTCATTAAGAATGATTTTTCTGTCGTAATTACGTGAGGGAAAGCAAGTTGTAATATTATATGTAACTACTTGCCAAACGGAAGCATCTGAAAACATAAAATAATTGATGGTGTTGGAATGGATATAGGTATATTTTTTAATATTGATTTAGATAGAAGAAACGACTAAACCCTTATAATGAAAATATTGTGGGTGCTTTCTTCATTTGATTGTGTGAAAAAATACTTTTGGGATGTACCTGTTACTTACAACTAGAAAGAATAGCCTTAGTTTATAATATTATATGACTCGGCCATCTTATCTAAATTACTATCAATATCTCCCTCGTTTTCAAAGTCCAATTCCTGCTCATTGAGGCGGGAGTCGGCAGTTGGAATTTTTATTTCAAATTGAACGCCATTTATATCGAGTGGTTTAAAGCTGAGTTTGTGTGTCTTTTTAAAAGCGTTTAATTGGATTAACCATTTGGGTTGAAAGTTTTCTGTAGGTTCTAGCCATTCCAGAGGTTCATATTCGTTGAGTATTTGCTGTAAAGGAAGAGAGTCTTCTTCGTTAGTTGATATTTCTAAAGAAACAATTGGAATATCTGAAATAATAGTCACTTCTTTGTCCCACTGCTCATTTCCCGCTAGTTTGGCTAGTGGCTTTTGGCTTTGCATTTGAGTGTTAATCACATAGTGCTGACTTTCGCCACTGGCTAGTTCTACTTTTAGCGTGTATTGTAACTCTGGCGTATAAACATTATTAACTCGAATATTACCCTGGTAGCCAGTTACAATTTGCTGACTAAAAAACAATCCTAAGCCTTTACCGTGGTGCTCTTTTTTACGTCTGGTTGAGAAGCCTAGTTTGAAAATATTTTCCTTTTCTTCTTCTGAAATATGTGGCCCTCTGTTATAAACGCTAAAAAGAGCAAAGCCATTACCCGGAATTAATGTCAGAGCAATACGATCGGTTTTTTGTTTAAAGTTTGCTTTATGGCTAAAAAATTGTGCATTCTTAATTAGATTTTCGAGTAATAAAATAATATGATTTGGGTTACCTAAAAGTTCTGGTGTATCGAATAGTTGTACTCTAAATTGTTCATTTTCAAACTGGAAAGTTTCGTTCAATACAGAGTTGTTAATTCTAGCTAATGACAGTAAGGTTCTAATTTCAACTTCATCTGACATCATTGAAATGCTCATTAATGCTGCCACTTGTGGAAAAAATGTGGGGGATACCGGAATGCTTTGAGTAATATCCATTTTCTTGTCTGTATCTAAGTGTAATTGATAATAATGCTCTTCACACTCAATTAACTGGTTTCCAATGTGCATTGCCATATTGTCGGCCGTTGACAAATCTAACAAGTCCCAGAGGTAACGCATAGCATCGATAGCATTCTGATAATTAGATAAAGAGTTAATGGTTTGTTCTGACGGGCCACTATCATTCTCATCTGATTGCTCATAAATAGCAAGAAAGCGTTGTTGCTCAATCGCTTGTTTTAAAGCCGTAATTACCTTGTCGTAACTAATTACTCCATTGTGTCTTACCTCAGAAGCGATCCCTTTAAAATGAATAAATTTTTCATCATACTCAATATATTCTAGTAATTTATCACTAATAAAGGATTTGAGCTTTTCAGTGTGATCTGAGTAGGTATTTGCCTTTTGCTGTTGGCGTTTCTTACTTTTTAAAGTAAAGCTAAGTTGCTCTTTTAATGTTTTTATCTGAGCGGATATTTGTTGAGCTTTACGACCAAAAAAATGGGCTTCCAACCAGAAAATAATACCAAGCAATAATAGTAACCCTAATTTGATTTCAAATGATAACAATTGGGAGGATAATTGGTAGTATGTACTAATTTCTTCATTTGAAACAGCAATCAAATAGCTGATATAAACGAGTGAAAATAAGATACTTAACCAAGGAAAATATTGCTTGATTTTTATTTGAGTATTTTTTAATTGATCATTTTCATTCGTTTCTGACATCATTACTCAACCATTTATTATGAACTTTACTGCTAAGTCACCCAACAGTATGCGCCATCATCACCAAAAGTCACAATGCCTTTACCTGATTTACATTGCGTTAAAAAACTGTCATGATTATTTTTAATTGATGCTTTTTCAAATGAATGGCGAAGAGTTTTTATATGTTGTCGGTAGTTAGCATAATTAAATTTCTCTGCATCGAGTTTGTCTGACATTTGCATCGTGGTTAGAGGGCGCGGTGACGACTCGACTAAATAGCGAAGTATTTTTCGAGGTGTTGGAGCCAGGGGGCGTTGGCTATTGTTCGGGTTCATTAACTTTTCTCCATGCCAATAAACATGCCATGTCGTTAAGTCAATTGTTAAGTTTCCGCTTTTTATAATATCTTCCGAAGATTGTATTTTATCAGCGCTTTGTAGAGCTTGTTGTCTGATTAAAGCCTTAATTCGCCAACAAATTACTTTTTCAACATTTTGTTGATGCTTGGCAATAAAGTCGTGAGCTTGAGTTTGCTCAAAGGCTTTTTCTTCAATACCTGTGCCACTATGTTCAGACAAATAAATAACAGGGACCTGAGGCCATTTTTGAGCAAGTAGTTTTGATACGGTAAACCCCGCATCATCATTACCATTCATATTGGCATCTAAAATAACAATATCTGGAAGTGATTGGCTTTGGTTAATTGCCTGACAGGCTGATTCGACAAATTTATAAACGTTGACTTGATTAACAACGGCTCGATTAGAGTCGTTACCATCTCCGAAATCGGCAGATTCAAGTATTGGTTTGAATTTATCTATCCAATGAAATTGATCTTCTACCCAGAATATATTGGCCATAAGTCGATAATATCTTAGTCTCTAATCATCAGTCAGCTATTATTTGATAACAGCATACAATTACAACATATTGATTTTTCTGAATTTTATTATTTTTAGAAGCAACGTTTATCTAGTCTATCACTAGAACTCTATTTATTCATGTGAATGTTCGCAATTTTTATTTTTTAATATAAAGCAATTAATAAAGCTTTTAATATTAATCACTTACCTTTATTTTGCATAATTCTCACCGATTTTTCACCACCGTTGGTCATAATCATTTCTCAAGATTCAAGACAAAGCAAAGCTCTTGATGAAGATTAAATTTTTGATGAACTATGGAGGTGCCTAATGGCTAACGAAATATTAACAGTTTGGTCCGATAGTCCAGCAACTTCGCTGGTTATCTGGATAGTAATGGCAATTGTCATTTTTTATTTGGGACGCAAGCAAGCCCATGCCGTTTTTCGCTCAACAGGTCGAGCGGTTTATTCTACCATGCGCTTGTGGAGTTTCAGTTTGTCCAAGTTAGAGTCTAAATTAACTCAGCGTAATCGTGAAATTTTATTAGCGAGTGGTGCTAAAGCGGCAGAAAAAGCAATAGAACGTGAATTCACTCGTGTTAATAACATTGTGCAGCGCGATCTTTCACAATATCCTGGTTTACATCGACAGATTGCTGAGTCTGTAGAAAAAATAGAAGCTGATTATCAAAAGTCAGCGGAAGCCGCGCCATTGCCGCCGGCTTGGGGAGAGGTGGTTGAAACCATTTCTAACTTACCTAGTTCGGGTGATCCAACGGTGGTAAAAATTTTGAGTAATATCAAAAAAGCGGTTGAAGAATCTCATCAACAAACTTTGAAAGCTTATAAAAAGTCGAGCGCTGAGAGTCATCGTTTGTTGTCTGGTATGCAACCACACTGGCGAAATATTGATGATCAGTTGGAAGAGGTAACAGAAAAAATTAGAGGTTTGGATGAATGCTCTAAAAATATAGACGGACAAATTCAGCATTACTCTGATGTGTTGGCTAACAAAGATTCTGCGGTAAGTGCTTTAGGTTCTTCTGCGTTAACACAATTTTTTATCTCTGGTCTAGTCTTGGTTATTGCTGCTTTAGGTGGATTGATTAATTTTCAATTGATTGCAATGCCAATGTCAGAAATGGTTGGTGGATCGAGTTACATCGGTGCTATGAAAACCTCTGATATTGCTGCACTAGTGATTATTTTGATTGAAATAGCTATGGGATTATTTTTATTTGAGTCGTTACGTATTACTAATTTATTTCCCATTATCAGTAGTATGGATGATCGGATGCGACGCAGAATGATGATTGTGACTTTTGTTATTTTAACTATTTTGGCATCAATTGAAGCATCGCTTGCTTATATGCGTGACTTGTTAGCTTTAGATCGTGAAGCGCTTCAGCAGTCATTGATTAATGCAGGAACAAGTGGAGGAATTGTAGAGGCTCAATTTCGATGGATACCTTCTATAGGACAAATGATCATGGGGTTTATATTACCTTTTGCACTGGCTTTTATTGCCATACCACTTGAATCATTTATTCACTCGGTAAGAGTTGTGTTAGGAATAATGGCCATAGGTATACTGAGATTATTGAGAGTCGTTGTTCGCCTGTTTGGTGGTTTGGTTTATCACATCAGTAAAATGTTAGTTAACCTTTTTGATTTGTTCATTATGATTCCGGTCAGTATCGAACAAATGATAAAAAGTAAAAGTCAGGTAAAAGATATTAAACCAAAAGTTAATCCAAAGTTAGATGAAACCGGTGTGTAATTCAAATATTAGAGGAGGTAAACTCATGAAAAACTTACATCGAAAAATGATTATAGTTCTCGTTTCGTTATTTAGTTCATTACTGGTTTCGTGCGGTAGTCCTGGACCCGGAAACAGGGCCGTCTATTTATTGTTAGATACATCTGGTACTTACACCAAAGAGTTAGCAAAAGCTCAAGCAATTATGAATTATCTGTTAACAACATTAGACAGCGGTGATTCTATTGCAATAGCGAAAATTGATAGTGGTAGCTTTAGTGAGAAAGATATTATTGCTAAAGTAACTTTTGATATACGTCCGAGTACTGCAAATGACCAAAAGCGTTTGTTTAAATCAAAAGTTGATGATTTTGTAAAACAAGTAAGATTCGGTAGTCGTAATACAGATATTACCGGTGGAATAATACAAGCGTCAGATTTTGTTAATGAAACTTCTGCAAAAGAAAAATATGTGTTAATTTTTTCTGATCTTGAAGAAGACTTACAAAAAGGACATATCAGAGATTTTCCACTAGATGTACAAGGCATTAATGTTGTTGCGCTAAATGTGACCAAACTACGTCAAGATAATATCGATCCTAGGGACTATAAAAAACGCTTGGTTGACTGGAAGGAACGAGTCGAACAAGGCGGTGGATATTGGCGTGTAGTCAATGACTTAGAGCGTTTAGATCGCTTAATTGTACATCGCTAAAGTACTTTAGCTGTTACAAACTTGCATAAGGGCTTCTGGTATTAGCATCAATAAAAAAATTAGATATGGATTGTTTATTTGATGTCAATTTTGCTAGTAGAACTCATTTTACATAAATTGCCTCTGTTTATCAGAGGCTAACTGACTACTGATACCAATAAAACGGGCTTAATAACGGCTCAAATAAAACCTGTTTTTATATCCCACTTTAAAATAACCTGATTATGCTAGCCCTACTATCTCTTGCCTTTGGCCATTAGTTAATATTAATAGAGCTTTGAAATAACTGAATTCAAAGCTATAGTATATAGGGTGTTCAAATATCTATACAATCAGCTGTGTTTATACTAGATAATTATAAATATAGAGACTTTTATCACTTGGTTTTATATTTTATTGAAATAAAACTAAGTTTCCAACCTAGAGGTAATCTCATTTATGTCGCAAGCGAGTAGTTTGCAATCATTGCATTTGATCCTTGAAGATATTACAGCCGAAATTAATCATACAGCTCAAGGAATTGAAGCTTATGCTAAAGCACCTGCGGAAACTCATCTGATAGAAGTCCCCATAGAACATATAAACCGTCTAAAAGGTGTTTTTACCTTATTAGAGTTTATTGGTGGGCAAGTTTTTTCACTTGAAATGTTGAGTTTATTAAAAAAGTTACCTCAACAAGAGGCAAAAGTTAGAAGGCAACAAATGGATGCTGCTTCTACAGCGTTGGTTAAATTAATCAGGTATATTGAGCACATTAGTCAGAAAGCGTTCGAATTACCTGAATTACTTATTCCTACAATTAATGAGTTACGTGTATGTAATAATGTGTCTTTGCTTTCTGAGTCGGCATTTTTTAAGAAGAATATCAATAAAGTCAGACCCGAAAAAGACTCGGTTTTTGTTATCAGCGAAGAAAGTGCTGGTAAGTCTCGTCATTTTAGACAAATGTACCAAATTGGGCTAATTGAGGTACTGCGTCAAACTAACCTGATTGGAGGGTTAGAGATGATGAAAAAGGCTTTAAATAAATTAGATGAAGATTGTTTATTACCTAAATGCCCTAATTTATGGTGGATAGCTGAAAGCATGCTAGATGGGTTTATTGCAAACACCTTACAAATGACCAAAACACGGTTGAAATTATTTTCTCAAATTGATCGTCAAATCAGGCGAGTTGAAAATAAACCGGAGTTTTTATTAAATGATGCAAAGGTTGAGATGAATTCTCTGGCTAATGAAATGTTGTACTTAGTCAGTATTTCGGGAGTTAAAACAGATAAAGTACAAGCTGTTTTACAACATTTTGATGTTAAGGACTCTCCGATTAACGACAAGCTACTAAGACAAGAATCTTGCTCATTGCATGGATTAAGTAATCAAGATTATCATTCAATTATAGAAGCTCTCGTTGATGAAATTGAAGGCGTTGAGTCTTTGCATTTACAAGGAAAAGAAATAGGACTTGGCGGTGATGACTTAGTTGAAATAAAAAATAAAATGGTTGGTTTGAATAATTTATTAAAAATCCTTCAAATTGATGATCAGATCGTCAGGTTAACAGTCACTATTGATTTGGTTGATAAAGCTGTTAATGAGCATCGCATATTGAGCGAAAAAGAATCGAGTGTATTAGCTATTGCGCTAAGTGGTATCAAACAATCGGTGAGAGAATCGGGAGAGAAAAAGTACTCAGGTTTATTGTCGAGTAAAAGAGATTCTTTATCAAAAGTTCAGTTGAAAGTTTGTGAAGAAACTCATCAAAAAATTAAACAGTTTATCTTAAATTTTTCCGACTTTATTAATAACAATCGAAAAGCGGTTTTGCTAAAAGGTGCACCTGAAACTTTAAGTCAAGTTCGTACCGGTTTTGAGAACTTGAAAGTGATTAAGGCTATTGAGGTTTTAGATGGCTGTCAAAGCTATTTAGCTCACTATATTATTAGAAATCCTCGTTCAACTAGTGAAGAAGCCATGTTGTTATTCGCAGATATTATAGGTAGTTTAGAGTTTTATTTAGAAACATTAAAATATACCTCACAACCCAACCCTCGTATAATGAAGTTTGCCAAGAATAGCCTATTACATTTAAATCGATTAAAAAATGAATAATTTTTTAATCGATTTATGTTTAACGTTTACAACATTGTTGGCTAAAAAATTAACGTTTGATGGAATAAAAAATAACTTTGAAATAGATAATGGAAATAAAAAAATAATGCTGTTTTAAATTTAGAAAATCCAGTTAATTTGTTCGTGTTAAAAAAACAAAACAAATAACTCCCCGTGAGATTTTTTTTGCCTGTATGTATAGTGTATTGAGATTTTTTTTGTAAAAATAATCGGTTAAAGCATTTCTAGTTTCGGTTTGTAAAATTATGTGAATTAAGTCGCAAACTAAATCATTAAACCTTCTACAATTCCTTCTAAATATTTTCGGTAAATTGGATTATAAATACCTTCAGACATAATAAAAATAGATAATGCGTGATCTTTTTTATTGTTTACTAGCTAATTTACACTTAAGTGGAAAGTATTTAATAAATAGTCATTAATAATAAATTGTTGCCTTAGTTTGGAAAGTGTTTTTGTTAACTAATCACCAACTTTTTAACAAACATACTTAAATATATCTATCCATTCTCACTGAGTTAAATTAACACTTTTAAAGTGTTTAGTTGGATTTTTAACCAAAAGTAGATTAAAAGAAATATGAATATCTTATTAGTTGAAGATAGCGAAACCTTACAGTATCAGTTCACCAAGTTTTTGGAAGAGGCTGGGCATAGTGTTGTTGTTGCCAGTAGTGGTGAAAAAGCTATACAGTTAATGGAGTTATCTCCAATTGAATTGATCATATGTGATGTTGAAATGCCTGGTTTAAATGGGTATGAAACGGTTTCTATTATCCGCGAATCGCTTGCCGATAATTGGATACCAATTATGATAGCTACCAATTTAAGCAGCAACCAAGACTGTTTAAAAGGGTTTGAAGCTGGTGCTGATGATTATTTAGTTAAGCCAATTAGTAAAGAATTGTTGCATGCAAAAATAGGTGTGATGGAGCGTTTTATATTAATTTATCAAAATAGCAAAATCGGTAAAAATAATGCGCTTTCCCAGCAACAAAATCAGCTAACAGGTTTTACTGATTATCCAATGTTTTTGGAACGTGCTGAGCTACAATGGGCTATTCTTTCTCGCCAGCATTTACCCGCTAGTTTTCTGGTCGTAAAAATAGATCGTTTTGTCGATTATAAGCAAAGCTGTGGAAATAAAGCGAGCAAAAAATGTCTTAAGGAAGTTTCAGAAGCAATAAAACTATGTGTTAGGCGGCCTGGTGATATTGTCGCAAAAATGAATGATGAAGAATTTATTGTTATGCTAACTGATACAGGAAAAGTTGGTGCGGCTAGTGTCGCAAAAAATATATGTCGTAGTGTTGAAAAGCTTAATATAGAGTATAAGCAGTCAAGTTCATTAGATGTTATTACGGTATCGGTCGGCGGTTCGACCTGTATTCGTTTACGAGAGCAATCAATATTAAAAACGATTGATTTAGCAAAAACAGCACTTAAATATGTCAACACATATTTTGGTAATGATTATAAAATAATGAAGTTTGACACTATGAAGTGCTCTGGTGTAGAAACAAGGGCAGATAAAAGCGTTTTTACTCCAAGTCTTGCTGAGCAAACTTCTACAAGTAAGCGTTTTACCGCATTTTAAGTGTTATTCTCATATAAAAAGAAATACCAAGTTTGAGCAGAAAGTCGAGCAAAACTTTATACAGTAGTGCCGATTATACAAGGATACCTATTGAGGAAATCTTGTTTAGGGTATTGCTGTAGTTGTCGATGGCTCTGCTTGTTTTATCAGTCTTTCTTTTATTATTGAGCATCTATTAGCAGTGCTGTTAGTTGGTCAAAATGCTCTATGACTTTATTAGCCAGATGAGCAAACTGCTCATTTTTTCCGTTTGTTTTTAAATAACCAGACATGCCCGCATTTTGGGCGGCTATCAAGTCAAATTTATAATCACCCACATAGACGAGTTGATTGGGATGGATTTGCCAGTGATCGGCGATCATCAATAAGCCTTCAGGGTCGGGTTTGGGTTTACAATCTTCTCGGGTGAGTACTAACTTGATCGGTATTTGTAATTTATCAATAGTTATTTTGGCGGCTGGTTTCATATTTCGGGTTAGAATTGCCATTGGGATATGAGCATTGTTAAGCTGAGTTAACATCTTCTCTGCTCCTTCTATCCACTCTGCTTGCGCAGCTCCTTCCAGCTCATGTTTTTTAATAACAGAAAAGATATGTTTTCTTTTCTTTTCATCTTTTAATTGAGCGCAGTACTCTAAAAGAGCTGTTCCAATGGGTAAATTAACTTCTTGGCATATGGCTGAGAAGTTTAATTTAGTATCTGCCAGAGTTCCATCAAGGTCAAAAATAACACCTTTTAATCGACACTTTATTTTATTCATATTGATTTCTAAATGAGTGATAATTCAACCATAATTATTGAGTGAGCTTATAAAGTCAACAAACGAGTTTTTCTATCGTTATTGGATTATTGATGCCTGTTTTTTGTTGGCAGGTATTATAAGAAAGGGCTATATATTGAGATTAAAGCTCATTATACAGTGAGCAATATTAGTCGTTTTGAACTATAACTTATAGTATGGAATTATAATTCTATACAAAGTTTGGAACCGCTTATTATGGCTAGTTGGGATGAAGATAAAAATACCTTATTGTTAAAACTCGTGTTTTATGGACCTGCATTAAGTGGTAAAACGACTAATTTAATTGCGTTACATGACCTATTACAGCCTGAACTTAAAGGAGATATGCAAGTACTCGAAACACAAAATGACAGAACTTTATTCTTTGATTTATTACCTTTAGGGGTAAAAACTCAGTTAGGCACTCTCATTAAGTTAAAAATATATACCGTACCTGGTCAAGTTGTACACAACAGTACCAGAAAAGCGGTTCTATCAAGGGCCGATGCGGTTGTATTTGTTGCTGACTCTCAGGTTAACCAGTCGGAGAATAATGCTGAGTCATTTGATAACCTCATACAAAATATGCAGTTAGTTGGTCTAAATGTAGAGAAAACACCAATAGTAATACAGTTTAATAAACGAGATTTACCCAATATTGTTTCGCAGGAAGTTTTATTTGAGCGCTGGCAGCAAACACCCTGGAAGCTATTTTTTGCCAGCGCGTTGTCTCAAAAAGGTGTGCTCGAAACCTTTACTCACTTACTCGGTTTACTTTACGACTCATTATCTGAATACCGATTAAACACCGAACATCAACTTAGTCGAAATGCATTTATTGAACAGATTACTGGAGAGAAAATCTGATGATTATTTCAGATTTTGAACGTAACTTTACTTTAAAAGAACTGATTCCTAAACAAAGTCAGTTAAAGATTAAAAAGAGTTTATTAAACATAGGCGTTGAGTCATTTTTAATAGAAGATAACAATGGAGAGATGCTAACTGGTGCCGGCCGTTTGAATGATTATTGTGAAATTGAATTAGTACCAGAACTAGAAGTTGTCGGAATATTAAAAGTTCCTCACCCAAAAAAGGAACTGGCAAGTGCCGTTGCTGAATTAATTGTTGATATTATGCAAACCAATTGGCGATATCAAATGAGTTCCGATTTGCATATTCAAACAATTCAGGAAGATTATGATGCATTGTTGAAAAAGAGCCAAGCGTTAGAAGTGTCTGAAAAAAAGTATAAGCAACTTTCCGAAACACTTGAGGCAAGAGTAAAAACACAAGTTAACATGATAGAGGTTTCTCAGAGACAATTGTATGAAACTGAAAAAATGGCATCTATCGGACAATTAGCGGCAGGTGTTGCTCATGAAGTGAATAATCCAATTGGTTTCATTAAAAGTAATCTTAATACAGCCGCAGAGTATTTAACAGAGTTATATGGATACTTCCAGTTGATTTATGAATTACTAACACTCGCTAATAAGCTTCATGAGCTGGATAAAGAAAGTATTGATGAGATTCTTGACGACTTCTTAGAGTTAATAAACGAGTCCTATGAAGGCGCTGCAAGAGTATCGGCAATTGTTGCTGACTTAAAGAAATTTTCAGATATTGAAAAATCTGAAGAAGAAATTGCCGATCTTAAAGTCAATATAGAGGCAGTCGTTAATAGCTTTTTATTATCGGAAAAAAACAAAGATAAAATCAAAATGCAATTATCACCAGTAGAAAAAACAATATGCTACCCTAATCATATCAACCAAATGTTAATTAATCTTTTAAATAATGCGGTTGATGCAACGGCTGAAGCTGGCAGTATTAACTTGACTTGCGGTATGGAATCGAATGAAATTTTAATTGTAGTTTCTGATACAGGGAAAGGGATGGGAGAAGACGTATTAAAAAAAATATTTGATCCTTTTTTTACAACGCATGATGTTGGTGGTGGAACGGGGTTAGGTTTAACCGTTTGCAGAGATGTGGTTAATGCTCATTCAGGAAAGATTCAAATCAATAGCCAGCCTAATGTAGGAACTCAGGTTGAAATTAGATTACCCGTTAAGAACTAAAATACAATGCAATCATATAGTGAACTCTTTACTGGTGAAAAAAGTGAATCGGTCACTTCTCAAGGCCAGGGTGTTAGCCAATATCGGATTTTACTCGTTGATGATGAACCTCCTGTACTGCGATCATTAGTACGCTGTTTCCGTAAAGAAAACTATGCAATATTAACAAGTGACAACCCCTTAGATGCACTAAACCTTTTAAAAAAGGAGCATGTTCACTTAGTTATTTCTGATTTCAAAATGCCCAAAATGAATGGTGCTGATTTTTTAAGAGAAGTTAAAAAAGAACACCCTGAAATTATTCGAATAATGCTCACTGGTCAGGCTGATACTAATGCTGTAATGACAGCCATTAATGAAGGAGCCGTTTATAAATTTATTTTAAAGCCCTGGGATGATAATGATATTAGAGTGAGTGTGGCACTGGCATTAGAACAGTATGAGTTAAAGCAACGTAATCAAGTATTAACAAGTGAAAATGAACAAAGCCGCAAAGATTTATCGATGCTGTCTAAAATGGCATCGTCTAATCGAAGTCAGCTTTTAATGGTACTCAATAAAAAAGGCTTACTTAAAGATGCGCAGGTTCAAAAAGTACTTAATCAACAAATGAAAGTTAAAATACCCGCTATAAAAGTTTTATTATCACAAGATTGGGTAACTGAAAAAGAAATTCGTAAAGTAATTAAGAAAGACTTCTTTATTGAAGAAGTGATTTTATCTGAGTTTAATGTTGATCCTGCCGTTAGTAGTCTTATTCCTGCTAAATTTTGTAAGCAGCAATTATTATTGCCAATTAAACAAACAGGTAAAAGAGTGACCTTAGTGATGGCAGATCCGCTTGATGAAGGCTTACTCGAAAATTTAAAGTTTACCAGTGGTTTAGACTTTAATATTGTTATGGCTGACTGTAAAGATATTGAACGAAAACTAGAAGAGGTTTTTGGTGATTCTACAGATATTTCTGATTTTGAAAGTTTAGCTGCACTCAACGATCCCGTTGACTCGATTGAAATCATTATTGAAGATGATGAAGATATTGGGTTGTCCGAGTTACTCGAAGGGACTAATGAACCTCCTGCTATTCGTTTAGCCAATGCGATTATTATGGAAGCTATACGTCTTAATGCTAGTGACATTCATATACAGCCGACAGCAAAATGTATTTTAATTCGTTATCGTATTGACGGTGTTCTACATGATAAAATTCAAGCGCCTTTGAGTTTACAAATGCCGCTGGTTTCCCGAATAAAAATTATGGCCGAACTCGATATTACAGAAAGAAGAAGGCCGCAAGACGGAAGAATAACGGTTAAGTCACCATTAAAAATTGTTGATTTAAGATTGTCGACTTTACCGACGATAAACGGTGAAAAAATTGTTATGCGGTTGTTAGATCGTAATGCTTCAACTATCGAGCTTTCTGAATTAGGTTTTAGTCAAGAGCAACTACAAAAACTTGATTATGTAAGTACTCAGCCTCAAGGAATTATTTTAGCAACAGGACCAACTGGCAGTGGTAAAACAACAACACTTTATTCGATGTTACGGCAAAATCAATCAACAGAGAAAAATTATATTACTATTGAAGATCCGGTTGAGTATTATATGGATAATGCCGGGCAAGTGATGGTTAAAGAAAATATTAAACTAGATTTTCCGACTGTGCTAAAAGCTGTATTACGCCAAGATCCCGATACCATTTTAGTGGGTGAAATCAGAGATTTTGAAACAGCTAATATTGCTTTTCAAGCAGCGTTAACAGGGCACGTTGTTTATTCAACTTTGCATACTAACTCAGCATTAGCTACGCTAGCCCGCTTATTTGATTTAGGATTACGGCCTTATGTAGTTGCATCGGCATTAGTTGCAATTGTTGCTCAACGTTTAGTCAGAAAGCTATGTCAACACTGTAAAAAAATGGTAACACCTGAACCTAAAAAACTTAAATTACTAGGTATTAAAGTAACATCGGGCGACAATAGCGTTTATCAAGCTGAAGGTTGTGAACATTGTCAGGGCGCAGGGTTAAAAGGACGTATAGGTCTTTATGAAGTACTCATTATGGATGAACAAATTCAAGATGCGATTGCCAATGGTGGTAATTTTATAGAGATTGCTGAAATTGCCAAGCGTAACGGTTTAAAAACAATTGTGGAAGATGCTATTGTTAAAATATCGCAAGGGTTAGTTAGTATTGATGAAGTTTTGAGAGTGTTAGGGGCACAAGACTTTAATATAAATGATTAATAATGAGAGCATGAATAGCCTTTCAGTACTTTGCTCTCACTATTATTCAAGCGAATTATTTTTTGGTTGGTATAAATTGTTCAACCTCATGAGAGGGTAACGATTCTAATGCGCGTTTTGCATATCTTCTTAACTTTCTAGAACGTGCTTCATCAGCTACTTTTTTAAGTAAATCTTTGTAACGTGGATTTTTGTGTTTGATAATAACCTTACATAGCCAAGCCAATGCATCAACGGTATAATTATCATTAACATATCTATTAACATCCATATTAATTAACAGGAAAGCCACCTGGAATAGTCGGTAGTGTATAACCCCTGTTTTGGATTGCTTCTGGAATGGTTGCTGTTCCATCGCTATCTAAATCAAAGGCACTCATCAGATCGGCACTAATCGCAGCGGCTGCTGTTTCATCACTAAGATCACCATCTAAGTCAGTATCAAAAGTAAAACTACCTGTACCATCATAACTACAACTGTTGGTTGCAGCATAAGCGATATCTGAACCGCCGGTTGGCGTTTCAAATAGGTTGTTACTTTCATTTAACGAGAAAAATTGTCGTTGTACATAAGGTTGCAGGCTATGGTTATTACCTGGTCCTGCCCAGTTGCAAATAATGCCTTGAATACTACCATTACTAGATTCTATCGACGCGCCAAAACCAGCATAAGCTTCACCATTAATAATGCTTGTTCCGCCAGTTTCATTATAGTTGACCCCCATTAAAAAAGTTCGTGTATGGCTATCGCCAACACCTGCTTGCCATACATAAGCATAACTTCCCTCTAAGTTTTCAGGATTTAATTGTGCGCCAAATAAATTGAAGTTTTCACTCCAGCCATTGGGGTTGGTGGATTGGTTATAGCGATTATCAACATCCACCTGACCAAAGTCATCGGCGGTATTATCTGTTACAAAACCTGAAATATTGGCACCACATAAAGTGGCTGTTCGAGATTGAAAAGCTAATGCTGTTTGGCTGGTACGCTCATAGGCCAGAGAGCCATTTAAGGTTCTATCACTTTGTTGGCAATTACCTCCGCCAAAAATGCTATTGTCCCCGGTAATTGTGTAAGCCATTAAGCCGCTATATTCATATTCACTAGTACCAGGGGTGTGTTGCATCGATACGGTAATATCATATACATCGGTTGAGTTATCATAGCTATAAGCTTGCTCATATTGATAATTGCTAGCTGTTGGTTGTGTAATCGTTGCGGCGCTAAATGTAATACCCGGTATGCCTAGGGCATTCATTTCATCGGTTAAATCTAAAGTAGCACCAACCCCTGGTAAACTTTGTGAGGTGGCATCGGCTACCACTAGCATACTGGCTAAACTCATTAGAGCTGCGAACGATTGGTTTTTAACGCCATTTAAACGTTGGTTCAATTGAGCCGCTGAACAGGTATGCCCAGAAATTGAATCGACCTCTTGCCAAATCATTAAGTCACCACCTGGTAGTTCACCGCTGTTTGGTATTGCACCATCGGGATGATCACTATACTTGAGCGAAGGTCCATAACAGTTGGCATTGTTACCCGATGCAAAAAATGAATCGGGAGTAAAAGCATTGTTTACGGCAATTTCACCATTGAGTAATTGGTTAATTCGGGTAATTGCATCGGCATAAGCCGTGGTCCAAGTGGTGGTGGCCGGAGCCATAAAAACGGGGGTATTTTGGCCTGTACTAGTCGCAGAAATGTCGGTTGGCGATGCGGCCACTAATCCGCTAGGAAAAGGTTGTTGACTGGTTTGAGTGAGTTCTGCGTAAACTACGGCGATTGCTGTGGTTTCTAAAGCGGCCACTAATGCACTTTGGCTACTGAGTGCGGGTAGGTAACTCACATTGCTTGATTCAACCTGGCTTGCTGTTACAGTATAACTGCCCACGGTTAAATTGCTGAGAGTTGTTGTTGCAGTTACTGTTTGGCTGTAGTTATTAGGACCAGTCACGGTTATATCGGCATTTGTTCCGTCAGGAAGACCGGAAACATTAATGATTAAAATACCTTTTTGTTCTGGAGTTGTATCATCATCGCTACTGCTACCTCCACAGGCGATAATTTGACATAAACTTATGATGAATAATATTTGAATTATTTTTAACATAGTAGCCCCTGTTTAATTCAATTTTTAGTGACTAAAAGCGTAGTTTAAAAAAAAAATTACTCCAATTAATTGGGACTTCAATGGCTCGAAAATATTAATTTATTCTGTAAATATCTCATTAGTTTATTATTTTCTTTTTTTCTTTTTTTCTTTTTTGTATAGGTATGCTCTAGCTTTAAACAAAAGTTTTTTAGTTAAGTATTATTGTTTTGTGGCATGTTAAGTTTGTCTGCTTGAAAAGTATACACATCTATATGCCTAGTATTGAGAGAGGAATATTTAGTTGTTATAGTGTTTGTCATATCTACAATCTATTTAAGAATGATCAACATGGAACAGTTAACTGATTTAAAAGCAATTCTTCATTCCAAACGAGCCAACCTTTATTATTTAGAATATTGTCGAGTGATGCAAAAAGATGGGCGCGTGCTGTATTTAACTGAAGCTAAAAAAGATTATCAATATTGGAATATTCCTATAGCCAACACCACTGTTATTTTATTAGGTACTGGTACATCGATTACTCAAGCCGCTATGCGAATGTTATCTCAAGCAGGTGTTTTAGTTGGTTTTTGTGGTGGCGGTGGAACGCCTTTGATTGCCGCCACAGAAGTTGAATGGCTCACACCGCAAAGTGAATATCGCCCCACAGAATATATTCAAGGCTGGATGTCTTTTTGGTTTGATGATGTAAAGCGTTTAGTTGCCGCCAAACAAATCCAGCAATCACGCATTGCATTTTTAAAACGAGTCTGGTCAAAAGATAGAGATTTAATGAATGAAGGTTTTCATTGTGATGATGAATTGATTCAGAGTGCATTGAATTTGACTTGTGAAAAAATTCAGCATGCGGTGAATGTGGGTAAGTTGTTACAACTTGAAGCTGAACTGACTAAACGGCTTTATAAAATTGCAGCCACTAATACTAAAATTTCTGATTTTGTGCGTAACCGTGAATCTACTGATTTAGCGAATGATTTTTTAAATCATGGTAATTATCTCGCTTATGGATTAGCGGCAACCACTTTGTGGGTGTTAGGTATTCCACATGGTTTTGCGGTGCTTCATGGAAAAACACGGCGCGGCGCTTTGGTTTTCGATGTGGCCGATCTAATTAAAGATTCGGTGGTATTACCTTGGGCGTTTATTTGTGCCAAAGAAAATGCTACAGAGCAAGAGTTTAGGCAACAGTGTTTACAAGCGTTTACTGATCATAAAGTGTTGGATTTTATGTTTGATGTAGTGAAGGAAATTGCGCTTAAAACCGATTGGGATGATCTTGGTCAGGGAGATGTTTAGCTATGATGGTTACATTTGTCAGCCAGTGTGAAAAGAATGCGCTCAAGAAAACTAGGCGGGTGTTAGATGCCTTTGCTAATCGCATTGGCGATAATGTTTGGCAGACGGTGATTACTAATGAGGGGCTATTGGCGGTAAAACTCTTATTGAGAAGAACTGCTAGCAAGAGTACGGCTGTAAGTTGTCATTGGATACGCTCGCGGAGTCGCAGCCAGCTAGTTTGGGTGATTGGATCAAAAGAAAAATTTAATTATCAAGGGATTACCCCTGTGAACTGGACTACTAAGGAGTTATTTATGGATATATCAACTAACAAACCAATAAAAGGGGGATTATACGCAAACACACATTTGCAGCGCCTCGATGAACACTTATTTGCAGTTGGCTATGTTGCAGAAAAGCTTTATAAAACACTTTTTCCGGATAATGATAATAATTTTTCTAATGCGTGTTTTATTGCGGGAGGATTACACGATATAGGTAAAATTGATCCGAACTTTCAATCTTGGGTTGTTAATCCAAAGCAG
The DNA here is from genome assembly GCF_052495765.1 of Aliikangiella litoralis. The sequence goes on from NZ_CP199292.1 coordinate 1,856,362, forward strand.
AAAAACTTTGAAGCTGAAGATGGTCAACATATAGATTCAAAGTTCAGCTTCGACAAACATCCAAGGCATAATGAAATATCTGTATTGTTATATCATTTACTAGATATCCCAACAAAATCACTTATCAATCTAGAAAATAAACGTTCGATCAAACATGCGATATTTTGGCATCATGCAAAACCGTTTCGAAAAAAGAACGTTGAAAATGACTTTGACAGCTATTCTGACTTCCACATGAAATTGGAAAAGAATTTGTTGAATACAACATTTTCTGAGCTGCTAGAGAAATCGCATAGCTTATTACTTAAAGTTGTGAAAATTGACAAAGAGTATCGTAGCACTAGCGAATCTAGCTTATCTGATGTGATAAATGAAGAATATGTCGCAATTGATATTGACACGTTAGATGATGCGCCGCTGCTGCCATTTTTTAAATCCTATCACAGTAAAGACAACTTAATTGATTATCAAAAAGATATTCGTACCAATGCTAAAAACAACATTATTCGTAGTTGTGTGATATCAGCAGATAGACTAGTTTCTGCACTTACCAATGAAACACTCCATTCACAGATTAAGAACAAGGAACTCGATGAAATAGTGAATAATGCACTTCTTCAAGAGTCAAACTTGTCATCGGAAATTAATCAATGTATTAGTAATTTTCCAAAAAGTGAACGCACTACAAAGCAGCATAATGTGGCACTGGAATTAGCTGACATACAAAGTGTTGCTGTTTTAGCTGGTGCTGCTGGTTGCGGGAAAACTAAAATCGCTTTAGAGTGGGCTAGTTTACAGAAATCCAAGAAAATAATTTGGATTTGTCCGCGCGTTCAGGTTTGTCAGGGAATGTTTGATGAACTGACTTCCGACAGATATTTGCCAAACTCTAATGTTGAAATTAACACAGGGGAATTTAAATTCACCAATCGTTGGGGAAACACGACTAAAGAGACAGATTATTTTTCTGCCGAGATAATTATTACAACGATTGATCAAATTCTAAATTCAATAATAAGCCATACTAGGGTTGATTCGTTAATTGACTTTCTTAATACCCATGTTGTGTTCGATGAGTTTCATGAATATGTTTCTATGCCTGTATTTAACTTATTGTTTGCTGAGCTAATTGCTTGTAAAAATATTAATGAAAAATGTGCGAAAACGTTGTTAGTTTCTGCTACACCACATTACTGCTATCTAAATAATGTTTTAGACATAGATAAGTACGACATTGTTACAATGCCATCTTTTAATTTAAGTAAGTATCAGTTTGATTTTATTACCTATGACGAAACTATAGAAAATGATCTGAATCCGTTGTTCAAGAAACGGTCTGATAACGCATTTGTTATTAGTAATACTGCAATTTCTGCACAAAAGAGTTTTATTCGAAATCAACACGAGGAGAATTCCGTGTTATTTCATTCGAAATTCAAAAAGAGTGATAAGCTAAAATGGTTTGAAGAAGTTTATGAATCATTTAAACAAAATGGTACTCAGCGCTACGACGTTTTACGCAGTGGCCCAATTGTACAAGCGTCGCTTAATATCAGTTGTGGTCACATGATATCGGAAATTGCGAATGCTGAAGATACATTGCAACGCCTTGGACGACTCGATCGGTTTGGTGAGAACGATAAAGTTAATCAGTTTGATATGGCAATACCTGAAACTATTGAACAAGGTAAAGGCTTGGGAGCATGTGGTCGATTTCTTGCACGAAAATTTTGTCTTGTATCGACTAAAACATGGTATAAGGTTTTAGTCGCAGAGCTTGAAGGGAAAGTTTTTACTTTACCTGAAATTTATCAAGTCTATGAATCATTTCATTCAACAAGCCATTCAAAATCATTGATCGAGGAAGACCTAAATATGTGCTTTAAGAAGAGCGTCGAACAAATAAACGATAAAGTTATCGAACCATTTATTATTCCAAAGAAAGCGAGTAAGAATAAAAAGCGAGGAAAAATAAGTAAAACTTCTTTGCGTGGAAATAATCGTTTTGTGCAGATGGCTGTTTGTGAAATTGATAAAACATCACATCCTATATTTTTGAATCAATATGCTTACGAAATCCCTATGGACGAACAAAGTGAGATCGATAACCTAACCGCATCTTGTGATTTAATTCAAGGCTATAGTGACAGTAGTAAAAATTTATTGGCACACATGGCGAAGAAACATCATAGAATTATGGGAGGGAAAAAAGCCTATAACGATCTAGTTCTAATCAATGAAGCTAGAAATGCTGAAACCCCCATATATTTAAGCTATACACCTAATGATCTTGATGCTGTTGGTGGAGAATCAGCAAGACATAGTGAAGCAATTTATTACGCAATATGTGACAAACAGTCGATAGGTGCAATTTCAATTAAAAATCTTTTCAACTCAACAATAAACGAGGAATAACTCATGGAAAAAGTAACGGGTATTAAAAGTGTCGATTTTAAAATTACTGCATTAGGTCACGGTGTTGTTAACTGGAATGGACCGACTAATCTTGCACAAGAAAATGGAACGACAGTTGATAATCATACACTCCCCAAATTACGTGGCTATAGCAACCTTTCAGGAAAAGTAAAAGATAGTGGTTATAAATATAGAAAAGAACCGACAGACATAGATTTTAAAAAAACACCACTTTATATTAGTCAAAACTGCATTCGACATCACCTTTTTAAACCTCAAGCTTATGACTTACATTTTGCAAAGAAAACGAATCTTGAGAAGGTTTTAGCGTCGATAACAGGGTTAATTCGTGGATATGTAGTTCCTACGAGTCAAAATAAAAGAACCAGTCCTTTATTGATAGAGGATTTTGTCGATCAATTGGGTAATGGAAATTTTGAGCAATTTGGTCAAGCTGGGGAGAGAGATAGTTCTTCATTTTATTCTAAAACGACTTTTGGTGATACTAAATATATTTCTTATGGATCAATTAGTATTGAGCAATTACAATTTATTTCTCTAGATAAAAAATTTGATCGTGAAGCTATGGAATTAAAAGAAGGACAAGGCGAACCTTTGGCTTTGGAAATACAAAACTTTATTCAATCATTAAATAATAACTTGAATCCAATAGTAACATTTCATCCGAACTATGTGCGCAAGGGAACTATATTCGAAGAAGGTGAACACGGAATATTACTCAATAATGATGCTATACAAGTATTAGTCGAATATACTTTGACTCTAATTTCTGAACTTTCAATTCGTCAAGCAAAGTCCTATATGTATGTTGACAATATTCTTGTGGATTATAACGATAGCAGCAAGATGATGCGTATTAAAAGAGATGAAGGTAGTATTTCGCAAAAGCCATCATCCGAATATGCTAGTTATTTTAGCTCTAAATAGGAGGTGGCTATGAGAATTGTTATTGAATATGATTCTTCATGGCGGAACTCTTTCTTGGATGGCAGTAATAATGAGCCGCTTCCAAAACAAAAAGATGGTACGTACCGTAAATTTATTGGTTCAATGAAAAATTTAAATAATGAAGTTAATTTTATTAAACGTGAAGTTACTATAGATACAGTAATGGGAATCGTTAATCGTTTAATTGGAGACCAAAAAAAGCTATATCAAGCTAGAAACTCAAATGACTATTATTTTAGAGATTTAGAATCGTCAATTAGTTTTCAAGACTATCCAAATGTCATTAATCATGAAATGACTTACATTCGGAATATTTCTGGAAGCACAGATCAAAATTCTTATACAGGGATGATAAAAGTAAATGACCCAATATTTTTATCCGATTATTCAAAGGAATTTTGGTCCGTGCTATTTTTGGACATAGAACAACTCTATCAATTTGTAGTCACTAAAAACCTACCCAATGTAGAAGTATTTGCTGATCCTTTATTAATAATTGCTAGATTAGAAGAACTAAATAAATTGAAACCTATTGAGAATATAGGTATTGCGAACGAGGCTTATAAATTATTGTCAGATAAGTTCGTTAAATTTAAAGGGTTAAATAAGAACGGATTCATTTATCCCATTTCTTTATATTGTTCCTCATTGTATTTGCAGTTAGATTTATTATCAGATAATAAGTTCGACATGAGTACTGCTAGAACGAAAGCTGGTGGTATTAGCGGGATTTCAAATAATGGTTTTACAAAAAAGGATTTTATGTCGAGATATACTACTGGCGACAAAAAGAAGATTTGGGGTAACCCTTATATTCATGAAGAGTTCGTAAAAGGTGAAGGAAAAATAAAGCACTTGATGACAAAAGCAAGTGGTCAACTTGAAATTGAAATTGATATCAATAGAGAGAAAGCCGAAGAAATAAGTAGCATGATCGAAAATGCTGGCGTTTCTAGCTTTTATCTCGGAAAAAAAGGTTTGGCTTATGTCTCGAAAATTGACACTCGCCCAAGGAGGATATAATGGAGCATTATATTGATATTAAACTAAATCCAGATGCTGAAATGCGTGAAGCAGAGTTAACGAGTAAAATCTACACAAAATTTCATAAGGCTTTAGTTACTCTGAAAACTGATCAAGTTGGTATTAGTTTTCCTAAAGTAAATTTTAAATTAGGTTTAACTTTTCGTATCCACGGCAGTCAAAGCTTGTTAAATGACCTAAATGGCTTGGGTTGGCTTGGTTCTCTGAAAGGTGCATGCGAGGAGGGTGATATTTTAGAAGTGCCTGAAAATATTATGTACCGTTGCATATCTTCTAAAAGAAGCAACATGAGTAATGCTAAACTGAGACGTTTGATAGCGCGAGGCAGTTTGGATGAGGAAGGAATCAAACGGTATAAACAAAAAATGTTCTCCCAAGGCTTCGATAATCCATACTTGGATTTAGTCAGTGCTTCTAGAGGACAGGTGTATCGTAAATTCTTTAATTTTGGAGAAATTAGAAAGGATTCACAAAGTGGGGAATTTGATAGTTACGGGCTTTCTAAAACAGCTACTGTACCTTGGTTTTAATTTTTTCATGGCATTAGATAAAGCAAAGATAGAACGAGTATTTCAGTTGTTAGGTGAAGAATTAGATACGCCAACAATTTTATGTGTGTTTGGTAGTTCACCAGCTATTTTGAGTGGGCAACTGTTTCGCAAAACACAAAGGATTGATGTTTGGTATACAAACTCCGTTTACGATAGCGGAAAATTATCCAGAGCTTGCGTAAAGGTTGGAATTCTTTATGATCCAAAAGGCGAAGTTGAGCCGGGCAGTATTTATTTTCAAATAGTACGTTCTGGATTTGTTGCTTTGCCGAAAAAATTTGAAACCGAAACTCTAGCACAATTTGGAAACTTAAAACTGGTTATGCCTGCCCCGGCGATTATTTCTGCTTCAAAGCTTGTTCGGGCCAATGATAATGATATAAGAGATGTTGTCTGGTGGATTCGTCAGCGTAACATTAAGAAGCATGAAATTGATAACGCAATTAGCAATTTTCCTGATAGTCAACACAGAAAAATAGCAAAAGAAAATATGGTATTTGTTCAACTGGTTTCAAAAGGTGGCTAATGAATCATTCAGATCCTAGAACGTTGTATGTTAATGCTTTAGATGTGTTGTTAAAAGATGAAATAGTCAAAGTTGTTCAAAAAAGAGATTTTGAACTTCTTAAGGAGATTGCTCGACTTGCTCAGCAGGATGCGCCTACTCATTTAGCCGTTACCGATCCATCTCTTTATACAGCTTGGCGAAATGCGGTTACACGCTTTCATATTTCCGGCTGGACGGAAATGACACCAGAAAAAATATCAATGATTATTGACAATAAATAAATTAATAGTTATTCCATAATTTATAAACGGGCGTGCTGGAACTTATTTTAACCCTTTATTTTTGCTCTTTAAAAATTTGTTTATTTATCAATAAGTTACAATAGTGCTTAAAAAAGAAGGTATTTTGCCTAATTTTTACTTAAGTTATTGTTGTAACTTAATTTTTTGCGTTTATACTGTAGTTCACTGCCGCACAGGCAGCTTAGAAAGCATGGCGACTCGTAGAGCAAAAAGTTGTTAAGTTCACTGCCGCACAGGCAGCTTAGAAATTTTACAAATAGTAATGGGGGGGCATCCTTGATGTTCACTGCCGCACAGGCAGCTTAGAAATGGGTCGAAGTTACACCAAACTGTTTCAGTGCGTTCACTGCCGCACAGGCAGCTTAGAAAAGATAAATCATTCGCTGCGCCAGTTGTTAAATGTTCACTGCCGCACAGGCAGCTTAGAAATGATATAGTGTGAACGCTGGGTGATTCTTCTTGTTCACTGCCGCACAGGCAGCTTAGAAAGGAAGACCACTGTAAAAATGGTGTTTGCGAATGTTCACTGCCGCACAGGCAGCTTAGAAATCTATCTAACTTTTCAAGCACTCTTCTTGGTGGTTCACTGCCGCACAGGCAGCTTAGAAACTTAAAAACTGGCTTAACAATGACAAAGCGCCGTTCACTGCCGCACAGGCAGCTTAGAAACAAAGAATTTGACGGCCTTCTTTATCGGGTTTGTTCACTGCCGCACAGGCAGCTTAGAAATGATTTTGGGCGTATGCTAGCCCACACTCGATGTTCACTGCCGCACAGGCAGCTTAGAAATAAGAGTACGCTCGGGCATTTCTCTATACTCTGTTCACTGCCGCACAGGCAGCTTAGAAATGTCTCACCTAACGGCTTCCCTTCCGCGAAATGTTCACTGCCGCACAGGCAGCTTAGAAATTTTTAAAAGAAGATTTAGATAAAGGATATGCGTTCACTGCCGCACAGGCAGCTTAGAAATGTTAAAACTATTGATTTATTAGAATCAACCAGTTCACTGCCGCACAGGCAGCTTAGAAATCTAATTATAGTTTATGTGATGGTAAAAAAATGTTCACTGCCGCACAGGCAGCTTAGAAATTATCACTGATTAGCTGAGCATCACGCAGAGCGTTCACTGCCGCACAGGCAGCTTAGAAATATACGTGACGGTTATAATTACTCAAACAAACGTTCACTGCCGCACAGGCAGCTTAGAAATCTTATAGAAATAGGTGCTCATGTACGTGGACGTTCACTGCCGCACAGGCAGCTTAGAAAAGGAGGCGGATGCCCAGGAGGTATCTGCAAAAGTTCACTGCCGCACAGGCAGCTTAGAAATGATGTAGATTTTTCAAGCTGTCTTCCGATAAGTTCACTGCCGCACAGGCAGCTTAGAAATCTAGCGCTCCCCTTGCTTGCTCAACGTTATCGTTCACTGCCGCACAGGCAGCTTAGAAATGCCAAAAACCCTACAAGAACTCCGAAGCTGAGTTCACTGCCGCACAGGCAGCTTAGAAATTAAGATGAAATTTTAAAGAAACGAATTACTGGTTCACTGCCGCACAGGCAGCTTAGAAAAAAAGAAGGCGTTGCAAAAACTCATTAAAAAAGTTCACTGCCGCACAGGCAGCTTAGAAAATCAGACAAACGATGAACAGAGTAATTAAAATGTTCACTGCCGCACAGGCAGCTTAGAAAATCATTATTCGAAAGTACAATGACTGGACTCTGCTAAGTTTTTGCACTTTTAATATAAAAAGACATAGAAAGCTAGAAAACTGATTGAATCAACTCACCAGTAGTTGATGACTTAAAATAAAAACAGAACTTAATTTTGTGATCGAGTTCTAATAACTTAACACCATATAAATAGCGTGTTTTCATCACAAAAAAACTCTGTTAAGATTCCAAACCATTCGTTAAGCATTAAAGACAAAATACCACCCCACATAAGGATAGTGTTCAGTCTAAAACCAATCGCTAACATTCATCATTGAAAACAAACATAAACATTTAAAAACTTAGCCAATAAAGCCACAACAGGAGACAGTGCATGGCCGATAAAAATATACCCGCAGGGAAATGGTTCCCCCTTAATACCTCTTTTAATCTCAATCACAAAGGCCACGTCTGTGGACGAGAGATTTATTACGAAGAATCACAAGCAGAAGCGATTAAAGCCATTCAAAGAGGGTTAGCCAATAACTTTAATATGCAGTACATTATGCGGCAGCTCAACAGCCTGAAAGGCCACGGTTTTATGCAAAGCTTTTTTGGGCATAATGTGCAAAACCGCATTCTTCCAGTAGAAGGGGCCACCATTCATTATGATGTGGTGTATAGTAAAATCTTTATTAAACGGATTGAAGTGCAAAACAGGCATATCATAAAAAGGCAACATGATGCGCCTTGCGGGGTTTATCGAGTTGAGAAAGCAAAAAATAGCTGGATAGTTGATACAATTAAAAATGGAGAAGACGAATTTGCTGCTCAAACGACTCGCTTGGATGCTCGCCGAAGTAAACATATTGCAGTGAATGGTTTTTGTGATGATATTACCGATGCCGCTGAATTTTTACCGGATTTGATTAAACATGGTTATCAAAGTGAGCAGCCATTGGGCAATCAATATCATTTATTCTTTAATCCGGTCGATAGCAAAGCCCGTCGACTACAAAAAGCTGGCTGGACGCAATTATCCGGCGTTAAAAAAGGCCGACAAGGTCAAGCACAAGCGGTGAGTAAACTGGTGCAGATATTACGAGAGCATCGAGAAACGCCACTTTGCTGGACCTTGCATGAAAGCGGCATTGATGTATTTAAACAAGCCTTAAAACAAGTGTTAAAAACTCAACCGACTAATTTACAAAATGCTTCAGATTTTAGTGCTCACACCGTTTTTTATGCCAACCCCATTCATAGCTTACCCTTGGCTGATAATGTTAGAGAAAATGCGAATATGAAACTCTCCCAACAAAAAGCTTTAGTCAATGGCTTTAATGTGCGTCAACTGGCGGCCAGCACTGGCAGCTCTTTGAGCAAGGGCAATCTATTAACACCTGTCAGTACATTAACTGCAGTCGCAGCAGGAGGCATGACTTATTATAATGATATATTGGCATTCCCTACTAAAGCCGTTGCCAAGATGAACCAATTAATCGCCCAGCCAGAAGCACTTTCCATTGCAGGTACTGCACTCGCCGTTGCCGGCACGATTATTGGTGCCAAACGCTGGGGGAGTGATATGATGGCAATTAAAAGAAACCAGTCACGAGAAATTAATCGTTATAAAGTGACTACTATGGAAGAAGCGACTCGTCACGGTATTTTTATTAAACAAAACCATGCAGGTTAATAATGCCTTTTATTGCCACTAAAAAAAATCCGAGCGGACCTGATTTAGTTAATCTGGAACATCATGAGGTCAATTTATCGGGCACCACTATCCGTTTTGATGCACCTTATCATAATCATTATTCTGCGCCTGAATTGAATTACCGTGAAACACGGATTAATTTATATGACAAAGGCGAGTTATTCAGAATTAGTGGTCGCTCACTCAGTAAAATTCGAGCTGTTCATATTCGGGGGAAGACCTGGGGCCACCGCAAATCGCGCTTATTTGGCCGTTTTCCCAGCTTGGGCAGAACCAAGTTTTTTGTTTGTGCCATTCACTTTCCGCAATTTAAGAATTTATTTCGAGCGCGTCGCTTGGAAGCCGGTGTGGAAGCTTATATTTTTGATGAATGCTTTAGTGCCGTTGCTTGTAGGCGTGATTATCAATTACTCAACTTTAATGGCACAAACTGGGCCCACTTTAAAGAGTATAAAGACCAAGATCTGGACCAAGTGGATTACTTTTATGCCACCCCAGTGACTGATGAGCATTTATTGATGGTATCTTTTCATAATACAGTGTATGAGGATAATACCAAAGTCCCTCAATTACACAGTGAATTAGCCGATTTAATCATGTCGAGTTTTCAAGTGGAGCTATCTGAGGATGCCAGGGCACAACAAGCCAAGGCGCAACAAAACTATCCTTATGAAAAGCTTTCAACCTCACTACCCACTCTGGCATTCGATTACGTCTCAGTAGAAGCTGAGTTTGAGTGTATGAAGCGTATTATTGGTGAACATCCTGAATATGATGATTTACCGGATGAAGAATTTCATCAGATATGCCAAGCCGACTTGGCTGCACAAGAGAAAAAGCGGGATGAATTCGATGCGGCTATCCGCCAAGGCATCATTGACAAGTTTAAACAGTTGGAGGCGGAAGATTATCAACGGTATATGGCGGAGCAGAAAGTCACCGATTAATAATGCCTTTTATTGCCACTAAAAAAAATCCGAGCGGACCTGATTTAGTTAATCTGGAACATCATGAGGTCAATTTATCGGGCACCACTATCCGTTTTGATGCGCCTTATCATAATCATTATTCTGCGCCAAATACTGGTTAATGTGGGGGCCAGTCCACACACTTTACCTTATTTGGGCATTGAAATTTATCACCAACAATTACAGGCGTTGGGGTTTCATAAAAAAGCCAAACAGGTTAAAAAGTACATTGATAAACATTGTGTTTAACAGAAACTGGCATCAATAAAGAATAGGCAATAACCAATAAGGTTTGATAATGGGATTAATTAAAAATTTATGGCGGGGGTTTAGAGGCGGCCCGGATTTTTCAAACTGTGTTGAAGTGACAGCCTTGCTGGAAGATTGGCGGCTTAACCTTACCGTCCCCAGTACCAATATTATTACTGAGGAAGAACAGCAAAAAATCAATTATCCGTATAATCAGGCCGGGTGGTTTGAGGATAATTCAGAGCAAAGTCGCCAACATCATTATATACCTATTGATACACAACTTTGGTATTACCTGCCTAATAGTCCTTTTTTACAGACAGAACTAGGGGTACTCTCCTTGTCGGTTCAACTGAAACGGGTGCTACCTGATAAAAATACTAATGCGATGGATTTATCTGCTTTGGGACGTTATGTGGTAGCTGAGTATGATGAGCGCTATAATGCGCCAACTACAGGCCCTCAATTTCAGGGAGAAAATATTCGCCGAATTAAAAAGGTAGGGGAAGAAGTGAGGAAAATATTTGGCAAACATGCCAAAGAAGAAGAGGTAAGCAGTTAAATAGCGCAATTGATAAAGAAATTAATAAAACGCTTTAAATCATACATTTTTGAATAAACCTAATCACTACAAAAACACATAAGGACGTGTTTTTTTAGCCTCTGAACATTAACATAAATTTCTTAGCCTCTAGTTTTAAATAAGCTAATTAATTTTTTAATTTTAGTTACGGAAACATTTGAATTGTTTGAATGAATATCAGATTTAAATAGCTTTTCCATCACTAATGATTGACTACACAAATTAAATATATTGGAGTGGGAGAGGGGAGAACGATCGGATAAATGATTAACTATAATTAAGAAATGTTTTTTGTTAATTTATGTGAAATGCTAAGGAGGTTGATATAGTGTTAGATAAAACAAAAATAGAACGAGTTTTTCAACAGTTAGGCGAAGAGTTAGATGTCCTAACAATTTTATGTATATTTGGTAGTGCCCCTGCTGTTTTTTTCGGTCAACAAGATCGTCAAGCAAAAGATATTAATGTTTGGCATGCAAATTCTATCTACGATAACGGAAAGTTATCCAGAACTTGTTCAAAGGTTGGAATACTTTATGAGCCAAAAGGTGAAGTGGAGTCAGATAGTATTTATATTCAAATAGTCCACCCCGGTATTGTTGCTTTACCAAAAAGCTTTGAAACAGAAACTTTAGCGCAATTTGGAAATTTAAAGTTAGTCATGCCTGACCCGGCAGTGCTTTCAGCTTCAAAGCTTGTTCGAGCAAATAATAATGATATTAGAGATGTAGTCTGGTGGATACAGCAGAGAAATATTAAGCAGTACCAAATCGATAAGGTAATTAATAACTTTCCAAATAGTCAACATAGAGAAAAAGCAAAAGAGAATATGGTGGTTGTGCAACTTGTTTCGAAAGGTGGTTAATGAATAATTCCGATCCTAGAACGCTTTATGTTAATGCGCTAGATGCTTTGTTAAAAGATGAAATAGCTAAAGTTGTGCAAAAAAAAGATTTTGTACTTCTTAAAGAGATTGCTCGACTTGCTCAACAAGATGCGCCTACTCAATTAGCTGTTACCGATCCCTCTCTTTACACATCTTGGCGAAATGCGGTTACTCGTTTTCATATTGCTGGTTGGACAGAAATGACTCCAGAAAAAATATCTTCGGTCATTGAAAGTTTATAGCTAGTCGTTACAAACTAGCAGTTCTGATTAATGATGCTAATTAAAGACCTATAGTGGAATATATAATTTTAACCCTTTATTTTTGCTCTTTAAAAATTTGTTTATTTATCAATAAGTTACAATAGTGCTTAAAAAATAAGGTATTTTACCTGATTTTATTCTAAGTTATTGTTGTAACTTATTTTTTTGTGTTTATACTGTAGTTCACTGCCGCACAGGCAGCTTAGAAATTCGTTTTCAGTTGAAAAACCTTGCTCCGTTGGTTCACTGCCGCACAGGCAGCTTAGAAATATCGCTCCATGTTCTAAATCATTATTGGGATGTTCACTGCCGCACAGGCAGCTTAGAAAGCGAGTGGGCAACAAGTGTTACCTCTCTTTGCGTTCACTGCCGCACAGGCAGCTTAGAAAGAATGTTTATTTCTAGTACTACAGGAGAAAGCGTTCACTGCCGCACAGGCAGCTTAGAAATAATCTGTCTGCTTTCGACTGTCTTCCAGATAGTTCACTGCCGCACAGGCAGCTTAGAAATGCTGACGTTGACCCGGACAACCAGCCGGGCTGTTCACTGCCGCACAGGCAGCTTAGAAATGTAAGTGTCCCCATAATTCCAAGTTGGGTCTGTTCACTGCCGCACAGGCAGCTTAGAAATATTATAGTTCTCATTGTTGAACCCACTCTTTGTTCACTGCCGCACAGGCAGCTTAGAAAGCCTGTTCTTATTACAATGTCACCGTTTGAGTGTTCACTGCCGCACAGGCAGCTTAGAAATGTCACGATTTGGCGCACGTTACGTAACGTAGGTTCACTGCCGCACAGGCAGCTTAGAAATTTCATGAAGGGATAAGCAGTATAAACATAACGTTCACTGCCGCACAGGCAGCTTAGAAAGCTGCTTCCGCAACGGAAAAACAAAAAAGCTGGTTCACTGCCGCACAGGCAGCTTAGAAAGCTTTCTGTACATGACGTATCCTTGATTTTACGTTCACTGCCGCACAGGCAGCTTAGAAATGGCTATTGTGATAAGCACGCTAAGAAAACTAGTTCACTGCCGCACAGGCAGCTTAGAAAACGCATGGACCACGACGACAAGTCTTGCAAGCGTTCACTGCCGCACAGGCAGCTTAGAAAATAATGATACTGTCGATTTTGTAAAGAATATGGTTATTTAAGACTTTATCTCAAAAAGCTTAATTATAAAGCAAAATTTATTTTTACTTGAGCGTTTCTAATCCTAAATAATAGTCAAATGTAATGAGCAATAATTTTAAATTTTACTATATTAAAGACCATCATTAAATATTCGATACATACTTGCTTAATTTTATAGGAGATAAATTAATGAGATTTTTGTTGATAGGTTTAATGTTCAATATCGCAGCATTTTATAGTGGGGGAACAGCTATTGCTTCCCAATTTTATGCAGACATTTTGAGAGAAAATATAACAAATACCGTCGAGGTTAATAATGGTTCAAAGAGTAGTATTTTTGATTTGAGCAGCATTACTAACGGAACGCCTGGGCATGTTCGTTTTTATTATAAATGTAATGTTTTAGGCGCGAATGCCGGGGCTTATAATAGCTTAGATTTCCTTGATAGCACTGGAACATCAATTTTAAATGTGACTGGATGTGATTTATCTGGTGTTAGTAATTCTGAGTCATCAGAATCGAATGGTACTCGCATTCTTCAAATTCCAGTTAATACTACACAGATAAAACTTTATGGTGTACTTGCTGGAGCGATTAGTAATGCGAATAATTCAGCGAACACCAACATTAATGTATTAGGTCGGTTAACCCCTTTTGCTTTAGATTTTTCCTCAATGAGCTTTTACGATGTTAGTGCTAATAACTCAGCTCAAAATACAAGTGATGTTTATGCTGTGCAAGACAGCGGTGCAACATTTTATTTGTCCGACAATACATGGAAAGCCGCTGGGTTTAATTACACAATTACAGCTAACACAGTTATTCAATTTGATTTTTTATCAAATAAAGAAGGAGAAATTCACGCAATAGGGCTGAGTAATACCTTAAATGTAGACTTCTCAAAAATGTTTGTTCTTTCTGGGATTCAAGCCGGTTCAATTACTCCAGCACCAATATATAGTTTTGATAATTATAGTAGTAATGAAGGTGTATGGGTTACCTATACTATACCTATCGGAACATTTTATGCGGGAAATATAAACTATCTCATTTTTGTTAATGATGACGATCGTTCAGCACCAAATGCTAACAGTTATTTTCGGAATGTTAGAGTGTTTGAAGATTAAATTATTTTCGCTGAATTATTTTTTTAAAAGAGAAAAATAGCTAATGTAAAAGCGGCTATCCCTCAAAATAATCATTGACTTTATATTAATGGTATATTTTGAGGGAGTACGATATTGCTAATGTTTTAGCAAATAGCTATAGCATTTTGTATTTCTAATAATCAAATCACGCATTAACTTTATCGGCACAAACCTTTTATATTAGTAGATGCCTGTATTAATGGGAGTGGGTTATAGTTATTTGCATCTGCAAATCGAAAAGCCGTCACTTGGTTTGGTAAATCCCTAGAGCCAAGTTCAAAGCGCACCATTTCTAAGTAGAACATAACGCTACTCACTGCTAGTGTTTGGTTTGCAGACTAAACATTAGAAAGGAGATACGTTATAAGCCAATATCAGACAACCTACTTTTAATTTTAGGTGTCCAATTGATTTTAAAGAATAAAAAAGGTGCTTGATATTAGGGGGCCAGTCAAACTCTGCAATCAATAAGCTTAGCCTTTACTTCAGTTTCATTGAATGACACCAGGGCTTAAAAGTGTAGCCAGATCACATAGATAATTTTGTCTAACATAATATTAAAACTTATACTCCTTAAAAGCTAACAGCGGTTTCATTCTTGTCGCAGAATTCACAGCTTCTCAATCAATATACTCAGAGTAAAAAGGCCTTAAAATCTTTTTGATAATTGTCATTAAAGTATTTGTAGCACTGTTTATCGAAATAAGAAGCGTAGAAATATGGTTTATAATTTTTTGAGATTTAAATGTGAATTTATAAAAATTATTCATGTGGCAAGTAGAAAAGGAAACATCTTTATAATAGTATTACAAAGTGTTTGAATTTTGTTCATATATCGTTATAACGATAATAAAATAAATAACAAGGATGCGTATGTTAAAACTCTTATCACTTTTTATTCTTATTTTTAGCTTGTCTGTTTCTGCTCATGAAAAAGAGGTTGAAGCATTATCTACTGCTATTATTGAAAAACTTCAAGATAAACAGAAATCAAAAATTGCAGTGGTCGACTTTACTAATCTTGATGGACAGGTAACTAAATTAGGACGTTTTATTGCTGAGGAGCTGTCGGTTTCTTTAGCAGGTAAAAGTACTTCAATTGTAGTGATTGACCGAATTCATTTAAAAGCCATTATAAAAGAGCATAAATTATCTGAAACAGGGCTGATCGATCCGGTTACCTCCAGAAAGCTAGGTAAAATTGCGGGTATTGATGCACTTATCACAGGAAGCTTAACCCCCTTTGGTGACAATATTCGAACAACAGTGAAAATATTAAATGTTGAAACGGCGCAAATTATTGGGGCCGAAGCTGTTCATATTCCTAAAACAAAAGCGATTGAACATCTCGTTAATAATCAGCTAAGTAATGCTTCATCAAAGCATAATAATAAAAAAACAAACTCTGTGACTGAGGGTAGTCCTAAAAAAAGTTATCAACAAACTAAAAGCGCTGGCAGCTTAATCGTAAATCTTAAAAAATGTACAAAAAAATCTAGTTTGATTAAATGTGACTTTATCATTGAAAGTATGAAAAATCATTATTCACAAAAAATATATAGTAAATCAAGAATATTTGATGATAATGGTAATGAAATATTGGCGAGCAATGTTGCTTTTGGTAATAAAAGTAGTCGTGGTTACGTTAAAATCACTTTACTTAAAGGCACACCAGTAAAAGCCAGTTTAGAATTTAATAATGTGCCAAATGAAACTCGCTATATAAAAAATCTTGAAATAAGATTTTACAGGCTTTCTATCAGTTTAAAAGATATTAGCTTTAGTAATTAAAATAAGCTTATGGATAAAAAAGAAATTAAAGGGACTCGCGAAGTTATGTACGCTGCGGCAGTTGTAACAATACTGGCTGGTATTATAACTTCTGCTTTTCTTATTTGGGATCATTTTTCTAAAGTTGAAAAGTCAGCAGTTAGTAGTAAACCACCTCAGGTTATTATCAATGAAATGATAACAAATATAGATAATAACACTGATAAAAATAATGGTAATCAAAAGGGTAGTAAAGATAACCTAATCAGACCGCCAGTTAATCTATTTGAAAATCTAAGCTATAAAACTTTTCCGGCGGAACAAAGAATTTTTATTGATGAAATAAAAACAAGCTTTTTCATTACCATAAAGGAGATTGAAGGTAGTCAATTTTCAAATATTTCAATTAGCCCTGTTGGTTTTCAAGCAAAAAGCAACATTGCTGCTTTAATTAAGTATGCAATTCACTTTGATTCAAAGGTTGGAAAATTAGTGTTTTATATTGATCATATTGATTATAAAAATAAGGTCCTCTACGCAACCATATCGCCTGATAAAGCCTCAGAATGATTAATATTATCATTTTCTTCAAAAAACATATCAACCTAATTATTATTCCCTTGTTAATACAAACCTTACTTTTAACTTACCAAACCAGTCTGGCTTTTTTCCATCTGGGTAAGTTTCATCAAACATAGTGATATCTAAAACATTATCTTTAATTGTGTATTGATAAAATTGCTGACCTCCTTCAAAGCCAGCAACCTTAGCAATATCGGCTATAGTAGAAACGGTTGAATTGGTATAAGTGTAACTACCACTATTAAAAACGATTGTTTTAAACGAGGCTAAAATTTCTTCATTGGTCGGTTTAGATAGTTTTTTAAATGGCTTGCGTTCATTTTTCCAAGGATTGTAAAGAATGACATATCGCTTAGGGGTGAATATAAAAGTGCCAGTAAAAGCTTGCATTTGTGAGTGGGTGGCCTCAGGGTAGATATAATGGATCTCTTTCATTTTCCAAGAACCGAGCAATGGATTGTTTTTAATTTTATCTTCACTAAAACAACTTAGCGGCAGCAAAGTAATAATCAAAAAGAGCAATTTTATCAAGCCATTCATGTATAAGATTTCCTAATCGGTTGTTGTTGAGTATAAAGCGTAGTATATCACTGCTTATTACTTTTTTATTGATTCTTTAGATATTATTAATAGTAAGCTGTTTTAAATAAAGCGATTAGTATGGCTTGAAATGCTATGTACAGGTTGAGTCTGTATACTCGGTTAAAATATATCTTTATGGTTTATTTTAGTCAATGTTTTACAGATTCTATCGAGAGATATTCTTCTTAATATGCAAATTAGCATTGATTAAATATTGTAAATTGAATAATGTTATTGTATTCAAGCAAGTGGATAATAGGTTAATAAATCAACCTATTGACATATTCAAAATAAAAAGGAGATTACAATGGACAAAATAGTTATATTCTCTATCCTCATTTTTATTTCAATTGATGCGAATGCTTGTAGTTGTATTCCTACAAAACCTGAACAGCGGGTTATGAGTGCTGATTCAATTATAGAGGCTAAGTTAATTTCTGCCGGTTATAGTAAAGGGAGCTACTTAACGCATGAAGTTGAAGGTAAGTTTAAAATATTTAAAGTGTATAAAGGCAAGTTAAAACGGAATACTTATTTGCAATTAACAACTTCAGACAATGAAGGCCTGTGTGGAATGCCGATGGTTATAGGTCGCCATTATTTAATATTCAAAAGCAAAAATAGTAATTCAATGGGAATTTGTAGTGGCACAAGGTTTTTGGGAAATGGCGAATATCTTAAAAAGCTAATGCCTTATATAAAAAATTACCACCAGAAAAAATAGATATTATTTTAGCTAAAACACTTCTTCATATTTTGTGATACTTAACATGAGCCGTTAAGTTTTTATTCTTTTCTGTACAATAATCGTACAAAGCATCTGCTAAATGGACTAATTTGGCTGAATATTGCTAATAAATGTCTGATTTTTTATATGACTTTCTCTGAATATTGCATAAACTAACACGCATTGGATCGGTTAATTTGAAGTGTTTTCTTATTATTTTAATATAAAGCTCGCTAAAATTAGAAAATTTATAAAAGCAATAAACGGTAATATGGTTAGGGTTGTTTTTTGAGAGCTAATCATTTTAAAGGGGGAAGTATGTCTGAAGTGACAGTTGAGTCATTGGGGTTTAAACCAACTAATAAAGCGCCTTCGTTATTTAGTTTGTATGGAATTGGTTTTCGGCTTTACGCGAGTTTAGACAAAAGTGAACATAGTGACTTATCAATTAAAGTGCTTTACTTAACCATATTTTTTATACCGGTTTTAGCCTTTGGTAAATATTTAATACAAACCCATGAAGGTAATGATTATATTATTGGTAAGAAGGGAGTATCGGTAGTATCAAAATTATGGAATAGTACAGTGGCTTTGTTTATCACTGTATTTATTGGGGTAATTGCTTATCAGAAGTATATCAACTCGCCTGATTATATCGCTTATCAACAGTACAAATCGGCGCAAGTTGACATTGAAAAGCAGAATTTCAGTGACGCCATGAGGAAATTAAAGTCGATTTATCAAGCCCAAAATGGTTACTCTGAGCGTTCATTAGTACTGATTAAACAGCTAGCAGATAATAAAAACCTGCAACAGCTAGAGCCAGCTCAAAGCTTGGTTATTCTTGAGAAGATTAAGTCTCTCAGCAAATTATTCCCTGATTTAAACCAAAAATACATAACATTTTTTGAATTGTATCAACAGCAGCATCCTAAAATTGCAATTGCTTTAGGTCGGTTTATTGTTAATAACAGCCAAGATGAAACGCTAATTAAAAAATATGCAACTAAGAGCTATGCGTTATTGAAGCAGTTATTTGCTAAAGAATCTGGTGATTTAGATTTGGCAACACAATATGCTGAGCTAGATGAAAAGCTAAATGAGTGTAAGTTGTGCTTCAGTATTTTACAGCCTTTTAAAAGTGAATTGGGTAGTTCCGAAGCCGCCAGGATTTTGGGACAAGTTTATGCGAGTCAAATGCAATATGAAAATGCCTATGAGTTGTTAGCCCCTTATGTTCGTTTAAGACTGGGGCGTTACCATGATGCAGAAAAAAAATATAACAATGCTTTGGATGAGAGTTGGCAAAAAACAATAGAATATTTGAACCAGGGGGCTGCCCCGCAATCATTTTATGATTCCTATGATACCGCTGATAAGGAAACACAAAATCAGTTAGTTAATGAGCTTTATATTAAACGACGCGATGCTTCACCCAGAGTGAATGAAGCTAAAGAGCAATATATTGCGTCAACGACAATTGTTCCTGTTGCACTTGATTTAGGTATTATTATGCTGAACAGAGCATTATCGCAAACGGATTTAAAAGAGAGAGAAGAATCACTTAAAGCCGCAGAAGAAACTTTTCTGTCGGTAAAAGGTTATGCGGGTGATAGTGATGATTATCAACTTTATCTAGGGCAAGTTTATTATTGGTTAGGTAAAGAGTCTGAAGGCGAAAACTTGTTTTCTGCATTAATTGATAAGTATCAGCGTAGTCATCAGGTTTTATTTTCATTGGCTAATACATTACGTAGTTTAGGCGCGGAATCAAAAGCAAAAGAGTATGCGTTAGAAGCTTATAATAGTGCAACAGAACTCACTGACAAGCACCGTTATGCACATACGCTTTCTATTTTATATCATGATCTTGATGAAAAAATAGAGTGGTTGGAAAAATCAGACCAATCTAATTTATTTATAAAGGCTGGAATACATTCGACTAAAGGTCATAAAGCGGTAAAAGATAATAATAAAAAGTCTGCTTTAAATTACTATCAAAAAGCAATTGATATATACAAAACAATACCAGAGGATGCAACTCAGCTTAATAATATTGCTTTAATTTATTCTTCAAAATACTATGTGGGAAATAACCTAAATGACTTCAATTTGTCATTAGAATATATGGATAAAGCGATCAAGCTAGTCCCTGAAGATAGCACGGTTTTGTTAAATGCCGCTCATCAACATTTAGAAAAAGCTTATATTGATGTTTTATCTAACTACATTGAACTCAACCTGCTCGAAAGTTCTTTATCATTAGATTATTTTTCTTTTCTTTATCGCAACGATAAGGAAAAAAATAAATTTAGAACGCTATTAAGTAATAACGCTTCGTTTAAGAAAGCATTAAGTTATTTGCAAAAGAGTTTGCTGATTGCCCCTAAAAATGCAAATACATTAGGTAATGTTGTTTCTATTTATCGTTTTTTTAAAATGAACGATGAATTAGAGCAATTAGCACAAAGATTTGAAAATATCTCGCTTGATATTGAAAGTCAAAAGGTATCGATTGCTGAATATAGAAATGATATTAATACAGAAAAGCTGATTGAAAATTATAAAAGAAACATAAAGAATGAAACCGAGAAGCTAAATAAAAATAAAAACCAACCTGTTAATCTTGCAATTATTCGTTCAGAACTACTTAATAATCGCCTTTATTTAAAGACTGTGGGGCAACATGTTGATTTGAAGGCTTTAATTAAATTAGCAGAGTTGAATTATAAAGAAGCTCCTTCTTCGTCAACTCGTGGTGACTTTGAGAATGTTCTGTTAGAGAAAATAATAGAAAAAGGTATTGCTAACAGTGAAAAATTTAGTGCTTTTTATAATGATTATGAAAAAGTATTTAATCGAACAGTTTTGGTGGCTATTGCGCTTGATAAATTTCCAGAATTTAAAAATGTTTTTATTACTTCTGCCGAAGGTAAATTATTAGAGTCTTTGTTAGTGAAAGGGTATAAAGCTTTTCCTGATGGACAGAGTGTAACTGACTGGTTTTTATTACAGCACTTTGCTAATCCTATCGCAAAAGAGGTTAAGTTTTCTTTGTTATCTGATGAGTTAAGAGAGGTAAAGAAAGTTCTTTATGAAAAAGTTTCAGCTAATCAAGAACAAGTCATTGCTCTGGAAATTCTTTCTTTATTGTTAGAGGGAAAAATTTCACAAGCTAAACAGTTAAATAAGCAAGCCATTGCAGATGGATTGGTTTTTCCAAAAGTCAGTATAAAAGAAGTTTAATTCGAGATTTTAACGCTTGTTAGTTACGATAGTATTGTGCTGAAAGTAATGAGTAAAGCATAATGAGTAAAGCATAATGAGTCTATAATGTCTCTGCAAAAATGTATTCGGGAAGTCAAACGAATGACTTCCCGTCATTTATACCTATCTAAAACTATAATCTACACCGAGATAAACATATTGCTTTGTTCCGCGACCGTAGGTGCTAACTGAGTTACCTGTAAAGCCAGGGGCAAACTTTCCTTGATTATCAAAAATATTATTCATACCACCATAAATTCGCAACTCTTGATCTTGGCTAATATCCATATTGTAAGAAACTGACAAGTCGTGTCTTACATAAGAAGGATAGTAAAGGTTAATGGGGACTTCTGGATTAGTGATACAACCTGCCTGATCGGCACTGGCACACCTTGCGTCGTTATCAGCTACGTAGCTAAGATAATCTTCTTCATATTGTTGGCTGTCTGTCATTTTGCCCAACCATTCTGTTCTCCAGCGTATACGCCAATTATCCCATCGATATACAACCGAAGCTGAGGCTCTGTCTTTAGGAATACTTAAGAAGCCATCTTCTCGTACTGTTTTCAGTCCATCGGGTGTATCGAATGTGGTTGATACTTCACTGGCGTGAGAGTAATCGAGTTTAAAACTTAAATTACCCATGTCCTGTAAGTTAAAACGATATTGCATAGCGACATCAACACCTCTTGAACGTAAATTTTCAAGGTTTTGTTGTCGTTGCAATACTTGGTTAATTTGTCCTTCTTCGTTTCGCGAAATATCTTGACATAGGCTATTGTTAGGCCCAAAAGGTTCTGATGAGTTATAACAGCCTCTAATAATATCTTCATTGCTGATTAGCCCAATAGCATCAGATATTTCAATATCGTAGTAATCAATTGCGATATCAAAGTTATCAAATGGATTGGAAACAAAACCAACAGTTAATGTGTCTGCTGTTTCTTCAATTAAATCGGGGTTGCCGGTATTAGGTGAATAGCCGTTGTTATCATCTTCAAAAGTTGAACCATCGGCAATGACGGCAGCAATGGTGGGTTCTTGACGGCAAGCGTCATGGCCTGGCAATGTTGAAGTGAGGGTTACGCCATCACAAATATCGCTGAAACCATCGTAATCTCCTGTTGGCACACCATCGAGTTCGTCAATATTTGGTGCTCTTTGTGAGCGTGATAAATTCGCTCTAATTCCGTAGCCGTCAATAAATTCCCAGTTAATACCTGCACGGTAGCTTTTGACTAAATCTATTTTGTTTGAATTGTAGTCGGCAAGGCGTAAAGATAGATCTAAATCAAGACTTTTTGCAGCTGGAGCATTACGCAATAGTGGTACGGCAATTTCACCAAAAGCTTCTTTAATGGTAATTTCACCATCTAAATTAGGAACAATGTTGTAGGTGATTCCACCAAATCTGGCACCGTCACTGGCGTTAACCACAGTGGTATCTTTACGGTATTCAAAACCAAAAGAGCCTGCAACTGCACCAGCAGGCATATCAAATAGTTCGCCCGAGAGATAACCCAGAACATTGGTCATTTCTACTTCAACATCAACGGTTGGATTAACTCTGATCCAGTCGGCCATTTCTGGTGTTACTGAGCCTATACCAAATATGTTAAGTGGTACACAACCAGCAGCGCGGGCTGCTGCGTCTCTACATTGTATGGTTCCATCGGCTAGTCTTTCTGAATCAAGGGCTTGGGCCTGTTTTCTAACATCAATTTCATTCAGTCGTGTTAAATCTTGGTTAAAACGACCAAAGCCGACCGATAAATCCCACTCCCAGGTATTATCAAAAGCAAAGCCTTGAAGACCTGCCCAAGTGCGTATGGTTGAACGTTGATTGTCAGTTGTTACTTGACCAACTTCGTAAAAACGTCTATCCCAACTGATACTCGAACCAGCATTATCTGCTATGAGTGCCGGGGCAAAAGGATTATCAATGCTGATAGTACCTGGTCTAACATTGGGGAGTGGATCGCCTGTAGCCGGATCAAACAAGGTAACTGAACCACTTTCATTATCATTTTCTGGGGACTTAGTATTGATTGATTCATTTTGATTGTATTGAACTTGAAAGTAGGAGGATAAGTTATTACCAAAATCATAGTCGAGTTTGAAAGCGAGGTTGCTACGATCAATCGGGGTTCTTACCCAAACCCACTGTCTGGTATTTACTCCGTCTCGCTCTTCTCGCCAACCGGTTCGTAAAACGTTGTTTTCATCGTACCAAAAACCACCATTTTGAATGCGATTTAAATTGCTAGATTCTTCAAACACTCCGCCTGCGGTACCATCATCACGGCTGCCCCAATCGGCAAGAGTGATATCTCGCATACATTGGCGTCCGTCAGTTTTTGTGAGCATTCGATTACACATTAATTCGTTATCATAATCGTGACTGGCTTCAATTTGAGCCCGATCATGATCATAAAAGCTGACACCAAAATTTCGATCGGCTTCTGCACTAAAATAGGTGTAGCCTTTACCGTTATCAAACGAACTACCAAAGTTAAACTCTAGACTGTGTCTTTCTCCACCACCTTCTGGCCTGTATCCACCTTTGGCTTTTATTTCAAATCCTTCTTTGTCTTTTTGGGTAATTATATTGATTACACCAGAAACCGCATCCGAGCCGTAAACTGCTGATGCGCCGCCTGACAGTGTCTCAATGCGATCAACCATGCCAGAAGCAATGGTACTTAAGCTAATAATATTACCATTTTTACTGTTGGAAACCACACGGCGACCATCAATCAGAATGAGTGTTCTATCACTACCCAGATTACGTAATTGAACCGTTGATAAACCGGTGTGAGTTATACTGGACTGGGTGTTGGTATTACTTGAGGCTTCAGAGATTGAAGGAAAGTTTTCCACTAAAATATCTTGTAATGATGATGAACCTGTATCTTGTATTGCATCGAGTCCCATTGTGGCTATTGGTGCAGAAGTTGTATAGCTATCTCGTTTAATACGTGAGCCAGTAATCACTATTTTGTCGTCTTTATTTTTTTCTTGCGAGTCGGTCTTTTGTGTTAATTGCTCTGTTTTTGGCAACGGATTTTTGGGCGATGTTTCTTCATCTTGAGTTGCGCTTAATGCTATACCGGGCATTAGTAATGCCAATGAAACAGCGGAAACTAGTGCTCGCTTATTAAATATTGATCTCATAACTTTCCCCATTTTATTATTTGAATTGACAACTGGCTTTCTAGGATTTTTTAGCTGATTTTGAGATATTTGGATATATCAAGATTAGCTAATGTTGTGTGGCCATTGCTACGGCCGAGTATCTCGTTATCCTGCTTTGCTTCACAACATTTATAAGCTCTATTCTTACCCTCTTATTACTCGATTAAATATCTATTCCTTTAAAATCAATAAGCTAGATTTATTATCGCTAGGTTTTGTATGATTTGTACTTGTTCTCTTTTAAGTGAAAAATGTTAGCGGGATGATTGTGAACATTGGTTTAATGTGGTTAAAAGTGAGTGCTTGCTTTGGTTAAGTAAAAAGTTCTGATATTAAAAATATTGTTTATAAATTCTCTTAATGAGTTCTGTGTTATTGCTTAGTCTTTTTCTTGATTCTCTATTTTTTGAGTGCTGGATGAAAAACGTTAACCTGTAGTGATTCTATTACAAGAAGAGTTTCCAATAGATTCAGAGGTATAGAAGGCGAGGATATGAAATGTTAAACTGGATAATTGGGTGAGCTTCATTGGTAACCAGTAGCTGTTGTTCACCGAATAAATAAGATATATTAAACTTAATTTATTTTCTGGTGGTCTGGATTAGCATTCCTTTATGAACGATATTATTCAATTAAAAATAGGTGACTGTCACATATTTCCGCAGGAATTTGCTATTCAATTCGGTGATGAACACAAAATAAGCCTACAGCCAAAGTTTATAGAAGTTATTTTATATTTAGCTAATAATTATCCCCGTATAATTTCTCGAAACGAACTTATCGATAATGTATGGAATGGAAATTATTATGTTGGAGAAAAGTCACTCACTAATGCCATTTGGCAAATTAGAAAAAATTTAAGGTGTGAGAGTAACGACTCTGAGGTTATTGAAACCATTAGAAAAAAAGGTTATCGATTATTAATTAAACCAGAAATTTTGGAAGTTGAAAGTATAAAAAATAACCCAACTGAGCTGGCTAAAAAATATTTCACCTGGGAAAGAATGACTACCTATGCGCTTGTTGCTGTCATCTGCCTCTTTTTAGGTTGGTACTTTGCAGGTACTAATGATTATGTTGGAACTGCTACGGTAAAGAACATTACGACAGAACCTGGCCAGGAAATTTTTTCTTCGCCATCACCCGATGGCCGATTTATTGCTTATCGTTGGCGAAGTCCTGAAAATGATCATAATTTATTTTTGAAAGATCTTGAACAACCAGATATTCCACACAAGCAATTAACTTTTGGTAAAGTGCATGCCGGACATTCAACTTGGAGTAATAACGGAGAGTATCTGTTTTATTCTCGGGCTGATTATCGAGTGGGAGTTTGCGATATTATTCGATTGAATATTGCCACTCTTAAAGAAAAGAAAATTGCTGATTGCCCAACAGATAGAGGCTATCGATATATTAGCATTTCACCTGATAATAAAACACTGGCCTATAGAAGCAACCATGAGCCTGAAGTGGGTAGCGGTATTTATTTTATTAATTTACTCGATGAAAAGGCTACACCAATTCGATTTTCTTGTAAAAAAGATTGTGGCTACCGTGACAGAGATATGGCATTTTCTCCTGATGGTAAAAGTATTTTGGTTTCGAGAAGATATAATGCCTTGTCAGAAAATTTATTTTTAGTTGATCTGGTTAGCAAAGATACAAAGCAAATAACTTATGCTCAGGAGAACATTGTAGGGTTTAGCTGGCATCCCAAAGGAGATAGAATTGTTTATAGTACCGAACGAGCTGACGTTTATCATGGTTATTTACTTAACTTAAATACTGATAAAACCTATTCACTTAATTTAGACGGTTTTTCATTTCCAGTGTTTACCAGAAATGAAACCCCATCATTATTTTATTTACAAATCAGTGAAATTCATGACATATTAACGTTTGATATTGATGCTGAAATTGCTAGCAGTCCTTTTCCAATATTGCGTTCAGAATTTAGTCATCGGACACCTGATTATTCATCTGTCAGTAAACAAATTGCTTTTGTTTCAAATGAAAGTGGTCATTATGAACTCTGGCTTTCTGATATTGAAGGAAACCATCGAGAACGGTTAACTAATTTAAAATCTTATGTTCGTTATCCTCGCTGGTCTAACGACGGTAGCAGAATTGTTTTTCTCGCACAAGTTGGTGATAATCCAGGGAGAAAGATACATATCATTGACTTAAAATCCAGGCAGCCAAAAGTGTTGAATACTGCTTATGCTGACCATGATAGGCCTACTTGGTCACTAGATAACCACTCTATTATTTCGTCAGTTACACAAGATAAAAAAACAAACTTATACCGTTTTGATATTGAGTCAGGGAAAGCAAAACAGTTAACTTTTAATGGCGGTATTTTTGGTGTAGCTTCAAGTTCAGATAAGTTATATTTTACTAAAGAGACTCAACGAGGCTTATGGCAAGTGGATTTTAATAGGAACATTACTCCCACTGAAAAGCAAGTGATTAATTCAAATAAGTTTATGTCTCGTTATACTTGGACTCATACAAGTAAAGGTATATTTTTTAGACAGACTAAAGACAATCACCAGAGAATAAGCTTTTTTGATTTTAAGCATAAAAACATTATTCCTATTGTTAAATTGCCCGGTGTATCTTCAGAAAGTTTTGGTTCATTAACTTATGTTGATGATAAAAAAACGTTGATTTTTGCTCAGAGAGGCAAAGATCAAGGAAATATTAAGCAACTAAGTCATCCTTTATTTGATTAATAGAAGTTAAGCAGGCTTTGCATTATCAAACCATATATAGCTTGAGCGATGACCAAAAGGTTGAGTTATTAACGATTAAATTGACTTAATATTTTTTGTTTTGCTTTTTGATAGTTCTCATCACTGAGCCAGCCTTCTTCCATGAGTTTTCTATGCCATTTATTTTTTTCTGCAAAAAGTTTAGGAGAGTTTGGTAGCGGATTATTGATGATCGCCTTTTCTAATTGTTTAATAAATTGTGATACTTTTGTTTTGTTAGATTTTCGGCTTAATAATATGACTAAAGGCGCTTCTCCAGACTCAGTTAAAAACACTATTTTTTGTTGAGCAGAAATAAAAAGAGTGACTAATATTGATAAACTTGCTATGAGTAATAAGCCAATGAGTAAGCTGTTATTAATAAATAAAAAGCCAATAATATTGAGAGCAAACAAAACATAAAATAAGTTTAATAACTCTGTACGCTTGATTGGCTTAGCTTTGGGTTGCAAAAAACCAACATGGAAGCTTAACGCTTTTGAAGAATTACTTTTATTATCATGCTTGATTAGCTGAATATAGTGTTGATTGATTAGTTGATATTGGAATAAATTATGTTTGTTCTTAATCGTTAACTCAGATTCAATAACTTGCTGTTCTTTCTTGGGGGCTATTAAAATTGGGGTTAAATCTTCGGGAGTTTCAAGAACTATATCTTCGATCATATTACTTCACATCGCCAATCAGGTTGTTGATACATTTAAAGAGGACTCTAACAGTTAACATATTTTTTGAATAACATCTAGTAATAGTCGCAATATTGAGTTATGTGATGATTAAATTGAGCGTTATGTCTAAAATTATTGTGTATTTTCAGTTGTAATTTACTTGTTATATTGACAGCTTTTTAAGATAACATTTGACTGTTTCATCTATCTTCAAATTTGAGTAAAAATTCACATCTCTTCTTATTTGTTATCAAAAATATTGCTTTATCTTAATGTTATGTTATAACATAACTAATATCTATTTTGTGGATATTTATGGTTAAGAAAAAGAGTTTTTATGAACAGACAAGTATTTTATTCATGGTGTTTAACTGCCTTGCTAACGAGTAATATTCAGGCGAAAGCTATGGATGATAAAACAACCAAAGGTAGTTCTGGCGCGGCTCATGACGAAAAAGTTATCCAGGTTTTTGCGTCTAGAATATCTGCAACAGCTAATGAAATTCCAGCCAGTATTTCTGTGATTGATAAAGAGCAAATTGAAAAAATCATGCCCAATAAGTTATCTGATTTATTGCGTTATGAAGCAGGTGTTACCGTAGAAAGCTCAGGGCATAGGCATAGTGATGCAGGGATCAATATTCGCGGGATTGGTGGTAATCGGGTACTAATGGTAAAAGATGGCGTTTTATTACCCGATGGATTTGGTTCGGCGGGAGTATCCCAAGGGCGGGGGAGCTTTGATCCTTTTAATCTTAATCATGTTGAAATTTTAAAAGGACCAGCTTCAGCTTTGTATGGTAGTAATGCTTTAGGAGGAGTTGTATTAGTTAATACCGCTGATCCAAAGGTGCTTTATGAAAACAATGACAACCAAGCCTATGTATCACTGAATACGGGTTACTTTAGTGAAGACAGCAGAACTCGATTAGGCATAGCCACTGCCACTAAGATTGGTGCAGGTCATGGTCTGTTCCAAGCCCAAACACAGTTGTTTGAAGACATTGATGTTAATAGTGACTTTATTGTTAATCCTAAAGAAGGTGATTCAGATAGTGTCTTCTTTAAGTGGGTATATGAAGGCGAAAAGCAAAAAATAGTGTTAACGGCGGAACATTATCAACAAACCGCCGAAAATATATTGAATACTAATATTAGACCTATTGCTGGTCCTCCAGGAACAGCAATTACCGAAGCATTGGCTGATGATGAATCAACGCGTCAACATTTAGGTATTCGACATGAACTGTATGACTTAAGTTGGAGTGACAAGGTTCAGTGGCAAGTCGATTATCAAGTATCTAATTACAAACAATATGAACACGAACGTACGCAAAACCCGGGTATGGTTATTTCTCCTATTCCAACCTCTGATAAAGTTGTTGAAGAGTGGGAAGATTTTGAGCAAAAACAACTCAGCTTTTCTTTGTTACTTGAAAATGAGTTTGAAGAACAACACCTTCTTATTGGTTTGGAAGGTCATAGTAAGTCGATTGAACGTCCAGTTGATAAACGTTTGACTGATAATATTGCTGGTACAACAACCAATATCATCAATGGTATTGTTCACCCTGGAAAAACTTTTCCTGACGCTGATGTTTTAAAGCTGGGTTTTTTTATTCAGGATCACATCACCATAAAAGAATATTTAAAAGTGATTGCTGGTTTGCGTTATGATTATTTTAAAAATTCTCCTAAGCCTGATCGGTCTTATCAAAACTTTAATTTAGCCAATGCTCAACCCTTGGGTTATGACGATAAACAAGTGTCACCGCATTTGGGAATGGTTTTTGATATGACTGAGCAGGCTTCTTTTTATGCTAATTATTCTACCGGATATCGCACCCCTCCAATAGCAGAACAGTATATCAGTCGTTCAATTTTGATCCCCGTCCCCGGTGTGCCTCATGAAGTGATCCCAAATAATCAACTTGAGTCAGAAACCAGTGAAGGAATAGAAGTCGGGTTGCGTTGGTCGGATGATAACTATCATATTAGCTTGGCGGCTTATCAAAATAATTATGAAGATTTTATTGATAGTCGCACCATTGGTTATAGAAGTATGCCGCCATTGTTTACAGGTGCAACTGCGATCCGCCAAATTCAATATCAAAATGTTGATGAAGTTGAAATTAAAGGGATTGAACTGAATGGTACGGTTGTTATTGACTCTTTGCTACCTAATGGATGGCATGGCGATTTTAATTTTTCTGCCAATCATATTAAAGGAAACAACAAACAAACTGGTGTTGGACTAAATAGTATTCCACCGAATAATTTAGTTTTAGGTTTTACTTTACAACCAACTGATAGTTGGCAGTTTAGCTGGCATGCTCGTGCTGTTGATAAAGCTGATGATGTTGAACCTTTAGTACATCATGGTCAGCCTTTGCCAGCTTTTGAGCCACCAAGCTATCAAATTTTTGATATGAATGCCATTTGGAATATTTCAGAAGAATTGGCACTTAATTTTAGTGTTTATAACTTAAGTGATGAAAAATATTGGGCAGCACATAATAAAGGTGATAATGCCAATGCTGACTTGGACGCTAAAGTCGCACCGGGTAGAAACTTTGCTGTCTCCGCAAGTTATCAATTTTAATGTGGATGATCGTTTACTACTCATTTTTTAGGTTAATTAAGTGTCTTAGGTTAATTAAATGTCATTTTTTCGTAATAAAATTTTTTTGTTCAGCTTATTTCTGGTTTTAGTTATATGCATTGTAGCTGTTTATATTTACCAACAAAAAATCAGTAAAACTCAAGTAGCATTAGTTAATTATCGAGATTTTCAAATAGCAAGAATGATGACCGCTAATGATAGTGACTGGGTTCAATTAACTAAACTGAATAAATCTACTATTGATGAGTTTGAAAATTATGATGTAATCATGCTGTTTGGCCGCGGCCTTTCTCTTGATGCTGAACAAATCACAGCATTAAATAAGGCAAGTAAAAATGGCGTTAAGTTAATTGTTGAGTCTGCGACTAACCCTAAAGTTGATGTAACCAATATTGAGTTTGAGCAATTAGAAGTTATCAAGGATTACTTAAAGTATGGTGGTAAGTTTAATTACCAACAATTATTTCGTTATATCCGTATTGAACTTGATAAGAAATTATTTGGAATTGATAAATTTAAAGCAGCAAAGGTAATTAATAATGATGTTTTGTTTCATTTGGATGAAGATCAATTATTTACTCAGGTGAGCGATTATATTCAGTATTACCAAACCTTAAAGCAATATAATTCTAAAGGGAAAAAAATTGCTTTGCTGACAAGTGTGCCAGGTCCATTTAACGCCAACCGAGATCACCTTGACTCATTAATTAACCAGCTCGAAACGAAAGGCATGCAAGTTTATCCTATTGCTAGTTTTCAAAGACGTTTAGAAATTGTTAAGCAAATTCAACCTGATGCTGTCATTATGTTACCGCATGGTCGTATGCACCTGGGAAGCGGTCAGCAAACGATTAGTTGGTTAAAAAAACAAAATATTCCATTATTTGCTCCCGTTTCTGTTTTTGAAAATTATGAACGCTGGCTTGATAATCCTCAAGGTTATAGCTCAAATTTATTAACCATGAATGTAGTTTTACCTGAGCTTGATGGCGCAATTGTACCTTATGCAATTAATGCCCAGTTTAGCGATCTGAATGGCTATCAGGTTTTTAAATCAATCCCTCAGCGGTTAACCGCATTTACTGATTTATTAGCGCAGTGGTTTGAGCTTAAAGAGACACCTAATGCGAATAAGAAACTGGCGATTGTTTATTTTAAAGGGCCTGGCAAAAATGCTTTGGTTGCTGGCAATATGGAAGTGGTACCTAGTTTATTTAATACGTTACATCGATTAAAAAAACAAGGGTATCATTTAGGTGATTTGCCAACAGATATTGAACAATTTAAATCGGCATTAAACCGACAAGGTAATGTTATGGTGCCTTATGCGAAAGGTTTAATGGAAAAATTTTTTAAAACAGCCGATCCGGCTTTAATTCCAGCGGAACAATATACCAACTGGTGTCAAACGGTATTAGTCAACGATTTATGTAATCGAATCAGCCAAATATTTGGTCAGCCCCCTGGTGATTTTATGGTGTTGGAAAAGCAAGGTAAAAAGCAAATTGCGGTTGCCCGATTACAATATGGTAATGTGGCATTACTTCCGCAACCGTTACCCGGGCTAGGTAAAGATACATTTAAGCTGGTACATGGTACTGAAAAGGCTCCGCCTCATAGTTATGTGGCTCCTTATATGTGGATTAGAGAAATCTTTAAGGCCGATGCGATTATGCATTATGGTACTCATGGTAGTTTGGAGTTTACGCCGGGCAAGCAAGTGGCTTTGTCATCTTATGACTGGGCTGATGCACTTATTGGCAACTTGCCGCATTTTTATGTTTATACCATGAGTAATGTTGGTGAAGCGATTATTGCAAAACGTAGAACCTATGCAACCATACTTTCTCATCTGACTCCGCCATTTCAAGAAGCAGGTTTATATAGCGAACTTAAATCACTTGATAATTTGGTGGCGCAATATAGTTTGACGCAAGGTTCTGTACAGCAAAATATTCAAAAAGAAATTAATCTTTTAATTGAGCGTTTAGAGTTGCAACAGGATCTTAATCTTACGCCGGAAATATTAAATGCTAATCAAAAACAATGGCAAGCTCAAGTTTTAGTACCTGTTTCTAAGTGGCTTGAAACTTTGGCGCAAAGTAAAATTACTCAAGGCTTATATTCTTTAGGCAAACCTTACAGTGAACAGCAAGCAAAACAAACTGCCGGTTTAATGGCTATTGATGCACTTATTCAAAGTTTTAGCGAGATTGAAAAATTACAAAACGCCGATAAAACAACAACTACACCACAACAATTAAGACAGCAAGCAAAACAATGGATAGCGCGTCGCTTACAAGGCGTTAGCAGTGAGGTGTTGCTTAGCGAGTTGATTAAACCAGAAATAAAAAAGCGCGTCGATGAGTGGCTTACTGCGAACCCAACCATATCTAACAGCGATATGATTAAAGGTTTTATTGCGCTTTCTAAGAAAAGCAAAAAGATTAAAACGACTCAGTTAACCCAATCAGAATTAATGGCGCTCACAGCGAAAGTGATGTCTGATGAAGATAGTCGAAAGTTTCTTCAGGGACTCGATAATGAACAGTCTTTTGCTCATGTAAGTAAAGCATTGGATCCAGCAACAGCTGAAAAAGCCGGTTTGCTAGCCAAAGTGATTCCTGCAATTGGTCGTGCGCTAAAAGAGTTAAAAAAGCCCGAAGTTAAACAACTTGTAACGGCAATGCAAGAGAAGTCAGTGCGAGAAAAAGTGATGCTTTGGCTGAGTAATGACAACTTATCGAATCAAGTGGCAGAACAAAAAGCATTGCGACTTAAACAATTACAAAAGCAACTATTGATAGAATTACCGGAAGTGATGCGACAGCTTTCGTTATCTCATCATCATTGGAAACTATTAACAAAAAAACTCAAGTTGTTGGAAGATACTTTGGAGAGTATTCAAAGAGAGCCGGAGTTGGTGGTGGCATTAGAGGAAACGTTAACAAATGAGTATAAAATGACGAGTTCTCAGTTAACGGAAACTTTGTCGGCACAAATTAAGCAAACCTCTACCGCTTTAGCTGCCAGCCGTTTAGAAGAACAGCAATTAGCTGCGGCTGTCATGTTATTTCAACAAACTTTGACTCAAATCGATCGATTTAAAACCTATTTACAAGATGGCCCTCAACACGAGTTTACGGCCATCACTAATGGACTTGACGGCGGCTATGTTGAGCCTTCGAGTGGCGGTGATCCAATATTAAATCCATCTGCATTGCCAACCGGACGTAATCTATTTTCCATTGATGCGGAAAAAACGCCTTCAGTAGCTGCGTGGAAAACCGGCAAAGAGATGGCTGATACTTTGTTGAAACAACATTTACAAGAGAAAGGTCAATATCCACAAAAGGTGAGTTTTACCTTATGGCCAAGCGAATTTATTCACACACAGGGAGCGACAGTTGCTGAGGCTTTATACTTGCTCGGTGTTGAGCCGGTACGCGATCCTTTTGGACGTGTGCAAACACTTAAACTGATTCCTTTATCTCAGCTTGGTAGACCAAGAATTGATGTTGTCATTCAGTCCGCAGGACAGTTGAGAGATTTAGCTGCATCGCGTTTGGCCTTAATCGAAAAAGCGGTTGTGATGGCTGCAAAGGCCGATGAAAATAATCAGGACAACTTTGTTGCCAAAGGCGTAAAGGATGCTGAGCAATATTTATTAGCACAAGGTGTTGCACCGTTAACGGCTAGAACCAATGCCTATCGCCGAAGTTTTGGGGGACTTAATGGCGCTTATGGTACTGCGATTATGTCTCAAGTTGAAAAAGGCGATGTGTGGCAGGAACGTAGTGATATTGCCAAACAGTATCTAACGAATATGGGAGCGGTTTATGGTGACAGTGAATCTTGGGGGGATTATCAACCCCATTTATTTGCTGCTGCATTACAAAACGCAGAAATTGTTATTCATCCTCGGAGCGGCAATACTTGGGGAGCCTTGAGTCTAGATCATGTTTATGAGTTTATGGGAGGATTGAACATTGCCGTTGAACACGTCACCGGAAATGCCCCCAGCGCTTATTTCAACGATTTTCGCAATGCTAATAAAGCCAAATTACAAACTTTAAATGAGGCTGTTTGGGGAGAAGTGCGTACCACTTTATTAAACCCTGCCTTTATAAAACAAATGACTCTTGGTGGCGCAAGTAGCGCAGAGAGTTTTGCTGAAACTTTTCGTAATACCTTTGGTTGGAATGTGATGAAGCCTGAAGCAATCGATGACAGTGTTTGGGACCAATTGTATGAAGTTTATATTGAAGATAAAAACCAACTGAATATGCGTGCTTTTTTCGAGCGAGAAAACCCTTATGCATTACAAGAAATGACTGGTGTGATGTTAGAAACAGCAAGAAAAGGGTTATGGCAAGCAACAGAAAAGCAATTGATCGAGATTGCCGATTTACATGCTGAAATGGTTAGTGAGTTTGAAGCTGGTTGTGGCAGTTTTACTTGCGGTAATAAAAAGTTGCAGGCTTTTATTCAAGATAAAATTAGTGCAAATACACAGCTAGCGCAAAGTTATCAAAAGGCGATAGAGGTTGCTCAAAATACAAGTGATACAACATCTGGTGTCGTATTGAAAAAACAGCAAAAAACAGCGCAGCAAAAACAGCAGAAAAAGCCCACAGATGAATCAACTAAGAGTGATGAAAAAATAGCGAATAGTGATGTGAGTCCAGCAGATAATAATGGTTTATGGTGGTTTATATTGTTACTGGTGCCCATAGTTTTCTTGGTATTTAGGCGAAAGTAATGTTCGGTATTGAGCAGTGGTTACCACTGAGTGGCGTATTAATTTTAATACTGCAAAGTGGAGAGATAAAGAAAATCTCTAGTCATCGGTGGTTAGCTGCCTGTTTGATAACTATTGGATTGATAATTGTTTTCGCCAATCAATATTTAGTGCAATATAGTACTGTTCAGTTGCATCAGTTGTTACAGCAACATGATAAACTTGTCGGGTTAATTTTATTACTCGATACATTGCTTATTATTTTTAGCAGGGCGAACTATCCTGTTCCATCGTTAACCGCATTCATTGCGCTATTTTATTTTCAAATGCATTTTTATCAGTTAGGCTGGTTTAACTGGACATTTACCACACTCGCTATTCTTTATGCTTTTATTGTTATTAGTTTAATTTTTTTAATAGGTCAATTGAGTCATCGGTTAACTATGCTGAAATGGGGCGTGCTTAGCGTTCATTTTATGCTAGTGTCAATTGCGCTTATGCAACCGCCCAGTTTAAATTCAGATATGCCACCAGTGAGCATTTATTCACTGGGGCTTAGTCTGATTTTTTTTATTGCACTCATATTTGTAGGTTACTGCTGGTCTTCAATAAAAAACGTATTGTGCCAATTAGTCAGGCTACTTAAGTTAAAAAAAGTGTTTAACTTCAGGAAAATTTTATGAC
This sequence comes from Aliikangiella litoralis, assembly GCF_052495765.1. Next base: position 1,892,362 of record NZ_CP199292.1, read on the forward strand.
ACTCATTCAACAGTTTTTATATTTAATTACTTCAGGTTTAATGATTCCATGTGTTGCTTATCTACTGTTTTTGTTAGGACAAAGTTTAGTAGCCGCAGGCCAACAAATTCATCAAAAGCGGTTTCACCGCCAGCGCGAGTCTTTAACGAAATTGATTAAAAGTGAAGGCGTTAATGCGACTGATAATGTTGATGAGCAATTTGCGGTGTTGAGAATATATGATGTATTAACTCAGGTATTACAGTGCAAAGACAAGGCATTGTGTAGCTACTTAATTACCGAATTTGAAGCCAGTAGCGATAGATATTTAAATCGATTTATTAATATGGCAAAGCTTGGGCCTATTACAGGATTAGTTGGAACATTAATTCCAATGGGGCCAGCATTGCAAGGGCTAGCTGATGGTAATATTCAACAACTGGCTGCTCAAATGCAAATTGCTTTTACGACAACCGTGATTGGTTTAATTATTGGCGCTATTGGGCTGATATTGTTTCAAATGAATAAGCGAGAAGTCGTTCAGGAGTTGGCTTTACTTGATTTCATATTAGATAGAAAGGTGACGGCAGATGAGAGCACAAAATAGAAAAAGGCGTTTTATTGTTGATAATAGTGATTTAAATCCAATGAATATGATTGGTAACTTATTCGATGTTGCTATGGTTTTTTCAGTTGCTTTAATGGTCGCTTTAGTGAGTTATTTAGATGTTGCAGATATGTTGTTTAGCGATGATTTTACGATGGTTAAAAATCCTGGTAAAAAAGATATGCAAATTGTGACTAAGGAAAATGGTCAAATAGTTCGCTATCAAGCTGAGCAATCAAATAGCACTTCAAGTAGCCGAGGTAAGCGAGTTGGTACCGCCTATCAGCTTGATAACGGTGAAATTATTTATGTGCCTGATGACAGCAATTCCCAATAATATTTCTTACTTTGATGTTTGTTAAATTTCTAACTATTACTTACATAAAGCTGTGAGCATCTTTATAGTAAAGTTCGGTTTAAGAGATACAGGGATATGTACCCTCATATCAAACCAGAACATACACATGTTGAAAAACTGCTAACAGACTTTGCTAAAATTGAAAAGCCGACTACTGCCGATTTTGCGGCATTGAAAACACGTGGTAAAATATGCGATTACCTTGATAGATATCGGCTTAAAGCAGCAAAAATGACTGATGAAGCTTTGGAGACTGAAAAACACAGGTCATCTAGATTAGCTAGGTACATGAAACAAGCGGGAGATCCCCGCCCCTCAAACCGCTGTGATTGCCATGCGATAGTTTCGGGTAATGTAGAGCTTGCTATCGGAGCAAGGGCTTTACTTGCTTGGCTAAAAGTTAGAATCGATGACCCGCATAATGGTTGCTGGCTACCAAGAGATTGGGAAGATAGGAAATACATGCCGAATTATCTTCGAAATGGAGTCCCTCACAAGAGAATTCATCATCGAGAGTACTATTTATGGCTTGCTACTCGTTTAAATCAAAATATTGTGAAAACCCCAGAACAATTAATTAATGTACTTAGATTACTGCGTAAAGCGCTACAAAGCGGGGCTGTTCCTAAAAGCGTGATGCCTAAAACTGGACTTTAAATATGATTTATAAACTTATATCTGATGGTGACGAATTTCTGGACTTTAAATTCGACCACGAGCAAATAAAACAACTATTAGAAAAGTCGGGTAGTTGTAGTAGAGAATCGAGAATTAGTGTCAACAATTCTCCTAGAAGGTTTGGGGATGTCTACTCCGAACCTTTGAATTTTGAATTTATCCCGATGTTTAAAAAGCAAAAAGAAAAACCAATCCCAGATTTAAGCGTTAGAGATGGACGACTTTTTTTATCTCAAGAATCATACAGAGTTTTATACTCGTTAATAAAAAATGACGGTGAACTCTTACCAGTTAAATATCAAAAAGGAGATGGTTATTTTTTTACGCCCTTATCTGTTGCCAGTGTGGATCCCCAAGTGACAAAAAAAAACGAATGGGGAGATATTGTTAGCCTCGGTTTTGAAGAAAACAGCGTAAAAAATTACGCCGTTTTTCGAACTGAATATGACGGCTTTACGGGGCTTTATTGCCAAGAGAATATCAAGCAAGCGATTGAGGATAACAATTTAACTGGCCTATACATTACAACCGATTTAGCCAATATATTCCCAGAGGATAGAAGCACAGTAGAAAAAGCGAATTAAAAAGGGGCTTTGGCCCCTCTGTTTTATCCCAACCTTCCCGCAATTTCCTCAGCCGTAGGATTGTAATAAATCATCAGTGAACGCGGGTCACGATGTCCAACCATTCGCGCAACGTCTAGCAGCTTACAGTAAAAAACTAAAATAAGATATTGGACTGGTCAGCTCAATATCTTAATAATTTTTTCTATTTTTGCTGCCTCTATGTATCCGGTTATTTTGGTAATAAAGCGACCTTGTTGATCAAAAATAAGTGTGTAAGGAGTCGCTTCTATTTTACCCACAATATCCAGTAAGTTTTTGTTTGCTTTAACCACTGGAAATTGTGGGTTAGCTCGGTTAGCCCAATGACGTAAATAAAAGTCATTAGAACCAATGCCTGCCATAACAAATTTAACTTCATTATTTGAGACTAATTGATTATATTGACGCATTTGCTTTAAACACCAACGACACTCATTTTCATAAAAACTGAGAATAACCAAGGAACCATTTAAATCCTGAAGATTGAGTTGAGATTGATCCATTAAACTCAGAAGATTTAAATTGGGCAACTGTGATAGATGGCTTTGCGCTGGCTGATTATTGTGTGAAAAATTCTTATCTACAGACTTAGCGTTGACTGATGAAAGCCAACCCAAGCTGATGAAAAAATATAAAGGCCAATATTTCATGATTATTACTTGAATGTTATTTTCTACACTTATTTTTCTAACGAATATTTAAATCCTAAATAAAACTCTCTACCTTTTAGCGGGCCATAAATATGGGCGACATCGTACACTGGAGTACCGTTATCATTTTGCCAATAAAGAGGGCTATCCATATCTTTAACTTGCGTGAAATCTAGAAGGTTTTTTCCACCTAAATAAACTAAAATTTGTGAGTTAATTTGTTTCGATATTTTAAAGTTAACCAAGGTGAAAGCTTTTGCATCTGTCGATTTGAGTGCAGATAGTTCACCTGCATCAACCAAATCATTGGCATTAATATCATTAAACTGGTTATAACGATCTTGATATCCATAATCAGTAAGATCTCGTGCACCTACCCAGGTTGCATCTAGAGAAACTTTCCAAGTTTCATTATCATACTCAAGACCCAATAGCGCTCTTTTTTCTAGCGGAACGATTGCGAAAGTTTCTTTATAATTCTTTTGATATTGATAAAGCTCAACTGAGCCATTGAAATACCAGTTTTTTGAGAATTCATAACCGAAAACCCAATCGATGGTTGAGACTTTCATTGTTTCTGAGGAATTGAGCAGTGTTGGCCTGGTGGCGCTTTCAAAGTCAATATAGGCCAGATTTTTAACTTTGCTCCAAGCAAGTGAAGTTGTAGAGTTAAAGTTTTCTCCTTCGTAATTGAGGCTATAAGTTGCGCTGGTTGATTTTTCTATGTCTGTAACGGCTATCTCAAAACCATTATCGAGTATTCCATGATCAGATTCAAAGAAGGTTGCTGGTGTTCTAAAGCCCTGACCTAAAGAAAGTCGCGAGGTCCATTCGTCATTATGATCAAGACGCGTATGGATTCTAGGAGTGAAAAGTGTTTTGTCGATTTCATTTTTTTGAGTTGTTTGTTCAATCCAATTCGTTTGTAATTGATCGAATCGAATGGCCAGCTTAATTTCAAGTCCTTGTCGAGCAAACCATGAGTCTTGCAAATAGATTCCTTGTGAGCTTGTATCAAAACTATCGCCAGATATACTGGGATCGGCAAGTTGTATTAATGCGAGAGCTTCCGATTTTGAGCGCATTTCTTCTTTTTTAGCGTCAATGCCAAGAGTAAATAAATGCGCATCTCCAATGGTTTTTGTCCATTTAAAATCGACAAAGTCAATGGTGTCGGTATTATCATAATCAAAGCCCTCATAGTAAGAGTCTTGACTATGATCGACACGACTATAGGTCGCTTCCCAATGGTTTTCTCCATCGACTTCGTGAATCCAACGGAGCATAATTTCTGCTCGATCAGATTTTACCATTTCGGCCGTTTCCCAAGGGGCGGCTGTGTATTTTTGGCGCACATCTCCTTGTTCAAAAAATGCGCCCGGTTTAGTACTACCTAAAGCTTCAGATGCAATAACGCTGTTCCAGTCTTCTCCCATTGGGCCGCCAAAAATGTCGGATTCAAAATAGGAATAGCGTGCTTGGAAGTTATTGTTGTTGTTGACTTCGGCGTTAAATTTTAGCATGAGTGAAGTATTTTCCATGGCTGGATTTTCACTGACACCATTGTCATCTCCATCGGACTGATCAATATTTTGATATTGTATAGCTGTTGTTAGACCGAGTGATTTATCTTTATTCACGGTTGTACCTAACATTGAGATCATCTTATCGCCGTCGTCATGTATGGCAGTGTTGATTTGTATCATGTCTTGCGTTGCATTACGGGTTACTAGATTGATTGTTCCGCCGATTGCTTCTGGTGCAATTAACGAAGCGCCTGCGCCCCTGGCAACCTCAATTTCAGAAATACCTGTTGCGGTTATTGCGTCCATTCCGTAGTAAGAGGACACGACAGAATGCATTGGCACGCCATCAACTAATACAGTGGTGTGTTCTCCTTTTAAACCATTAATCATCACTCGTTTCATACCACACATAGAACACTCATTATTCACTCTTATACCTGGTTCGTTGGTAATGGCTTCAGTAAGAGTCATCGCTTGCTTTCGTTCTATGGTAGCGGCTGAGATTAACTCTGTTTTTTCAATAACGTTAGAAAGTCGACCTTTTTTATCAAGCCGTTCTTTGGTGCCAATAATGGTGAGTATTTCTTCTTTAACCTTTTCTTTCTTATCGATTTGTTCTTCTGTTTGCTCTTGCGGATTAGCATGCAGAGAATAAATGGGGAGTAGAGAAAGCAAAAACGCCAGTCTGAGGGGCTTGTAGTACATCTGAATTTCCTAATTAATATTAAGCAATATTGGTGAGCTGTTTTGCAAGCTATCCTATAGATTATTCGTAATGCAAACAAGAATGATTTTTATTTATTTTTTGATGTAGGTCAATATATTGACTTGTTGGAGCGTAATTTCTAGTCTATTTTATATGTTTTTTATATAGCTTATTGATATTAAAGGATTATATGAGCTGCTTGCGTAGTTAAATAGGCATTTAGTTAGCGCCCAATAAAGGAAAAGTGACTTATATTAGCTAACCCACAAACTCCGCTTATGGGTTAGTGTCATATTGAAAATAAAAATGAAATATTAAGGGAGGTTGTTTGGCGCAGAGTATTACCCATTTAAGAATTTTTATGCGTTAAATCGTTAACGTTAAAAAGTAGGTGTGCAATGTTATTACTTCTTATTAATTATCAAGAACGCAATATTTTATGAACTCTTTCTTGGATATCTTATTTTTATAATATGAATTTATTTGCTTTTAGTTGAATAGAAAGTATTAAATTTTTATTAAGAATATCTTAAGTTTTATATATATAGCTAAATCAAAATAGTTTGCGATGGAGTTTTTGGCGCATATCCCAAATTAGCAAACTACTTTTCCAGCTACAGCATCGCAGCTTATTTTGATTCAGCTATACCTTAATGCTTTTCTCTTTTTTAAGTATTAAAACTGTCATTTTTCAATGTTATATTTTTCACTTCTAAATAATATTGTTTTATTTGTAAATTAACTTTTGGATTACTTTTTTAATATGATTTAGCAATTGAAAACTATGAATTACTATTGGTAATGCTGTTTTTTTACAGGTTTTTAACTCAGGAGTATTTTATTTAGAGTCTATGTTATTTGCTTTTTAATCTCAAAAAATGTCAGAGGGAAAATATGAACTATCTAAATTTATTGACTAAAAAAACATTACTTTTATTAATCTTCACCAATATAGCTTCGATAGTAAATGCTTCTACTTTAATCAAATCTATGACAGACAGTTCAGGTAAAGTAACAGTTGCCGTTTTTGAACAAGTTTCACCAATATATCAACAACATTATACAAACTATGCTGTTAATGTGCCTGATGACTTTGTTGTGATTGGAGGTGGTGTTGAGGGTTCTCACCTTCCACAAGGAAATTTGATTACAGCCTCTTATCCAAATGCTCAATTATCAGCGTGGTTAGTTTCTACTAAGGATCATATGCATGCTGATGCAATTAAATTGAAAGCTTATGCACTTGGTTTAAAAATAAAAGGATTAACACGTAGTCAACTGCTTCAACATATATCTGTTAATGTTGCTAGCAGTAGTTGGGGGGCTCATCCTGATGTGTCTGCCGGTGTTTCTTCTGGTCACTTATTGATCGGCGGAGGGATTAAAGTTAATTGGTCTGGTCATGGTAACCTGGCCACCGCATCTTATCCTGACACTAGTTTTAGTTGGCGTGTAAAATCAAAGGATCATGGTGTTTCAAGTTATGCGACAACTCAAGCGTATGCAATTGGGATCCGTAATTATATTCCTGACGTTGGCAGTATTGGTGTCGATATTAACTCTGCTGGTTCATCACATACTGCGCATCCAGCTAGCTCTGTTGGAGTTCAGTCGGGATATGCGTTAACAGGATGTGGTGCTAATGTACATTGGAGTGGGGCTGGAAATTTACTCTGGAAATTGAAACCTTTCACTCAAATTTCTCAGCATGGTTGTGAAGGAAGTTCTAAAGATCATGTTTACTCTTCTCCGGCAACTATTACTACATATGCTCTCGGCATAAAGGTGCTTTAGTTTTTATTATCTCGATAAGGTGATGGCCCTCAATGAATGGGCCATCGTTGTTTACTTGTAAACGCCAAGTTGTTCGCTTTATAATTGCTACCGCTATATTGGTTCTGTGAGTTGAAAAATTTATTAGCTCAGATTAATAGGGAATTCAAAGCACAAGCAATAAGACTTGTCGCTGATGAAGCTGTCCCCGCAACTGTAAGCGCGAGTGTTTTAGTCTGTTATACCACTGAGAGTTTATGTCGATAATTTTGATGCGTTAAAATATCTAAATTATAGATATCTAAAGTCTTGGGAAGGTCGATAAAACATGAAGACCGTGAGCCAGAAGACCTGCCAATATAGGCGTCGTTTCTCTTTGCCGGGGTGTGCTTTAGAGAACGAATATCGTATACGACGCATCAGCTTGAAAATAGTGGAATATTGCCTGGTTGTGTCGATAACTTGATTTTATAAAATCAAGTTTTCTTGAACTCCGTTATATATTTCGCCTATTTTCTTGAAAACAAGTAGAGGCGTTAATGAGAACTCAGCAGAGTTTATTCTATTTTTTCATTCTCTCTTTTACTCACCAATTTAGACTTTTAGGTCATTATGAACTTGATGGAGTAGATGCATGCAGTTGAATAAAATTCCAGCAACCGTTGTTACCGGTTTTCTTGGTAGTGGTAAAACTACCTTATTATCCAATTTGTTAAAACAAGCAAAAGGAAAGCGTATTGCTGTTATTGTTAATGAATTTGGTGAACTAGATATTGATGCTGATTTATTGCGTAGTTGTCCTTTGGAATGCGAAGAAGAAAGCACAGGAAAAGGAGAGTCTGATACTGAGGGAGAAAGAGGGATTTTTGAACTAGCCAACGGTTGTATTTGTTGTACGGTTGAAGAAGAGTTTTTACCTGTAATGAAACAACTGGTGGAAAGGCGGGAAGATATTGATCATATTCTGATTGAAACAAGTGGATTGGCTTTGCCTAAACCGCTTGTACAAGCTTTCAACTGGCCAGAAATTAAACAGCATTGTACGGTAGATGCTGTGATTACCGTCATTGATGGACCTGCGGTAGCACAAGGGCGTTTTGCCAATGATGCGGATAAAGTTCAGGCGCAAAGATTAGCTGATGAAAGTCTGGATCATGATCCTAGTTTACAAGAGCTATTGGATGACCAATTAAGTGCAGCAGATCTAGTCGTGGTTAGTAAGAACGATTTGTTAGATGAAATTCAACGAGAGCAAGTTAAAAATACTGTCGACGCAAAAGTACCGAATGCAGTGAAAACTACTTACATCAGCCATGGTGATGTGCAGTTAGATGTATTAATTGGTATTGAGTCAGCTGCGGAAGAAAAAATTAATCAGGTACATAATCATCATGATGTTCATCATGAACACGGTGAACATCATGAACATGCACACGATCATTTTGATTCTTACGTGATAACTGTTGATGAAGTTGATGGTGAGCGGTTGCAAACTATTATTCAGGAACTAATTGCTCAACATACTATTTTTCGCGTAAAAGGATTTGTTGCTTTAGCGGATAAACCGATGCGCCAAGTTTTGCAGGTCGTTGGTCAACGATTAGATGTTCATTTTGATCGTTTATGGGGGAGCGCAGAATCAAGACAAACTCGACTCGTTTTTATCGGTAAACAACTTGACGAAGAATTACTGATCCAAGCTGTCAAGCAAGCCGAGTTAGAGAATGTGAGTAGCTAATGCATTTATTGGCTGCACAACCCGGTGGTTTTACTGATGATGAAGGTATTATCGATTTAAATCAAACGCCAGCCGATATTGTTATATTATCGGCGGCGGATAGTTCACTCGCTGCTTTAGCATCTGCAGCAGATTGCTTACCTGATGATTTTCCTGAAATTCGTTTAGCCAACTGGATGCAGTTATTAAAACCTGCTGCTTTCGATCTTTACCAAGATAAAGTACTTGATGAAGCAAAAGTTGTGGTCGTGTCGCTGCTGGGTGGGGAAAACTATTGGCCTTATGGTTTTCAACAATTACAAGTTTGGGCTGAGCAGGATAGTGTAAAACAACCGCGAAAGCTGATTCTTATCCCTGGCGATGATACTCCTGATGATAGTTTGTTTTTAGCTTCTAACATTCAAGCAGAGACGGCTCAAATTATTTGGCGTTTTTTACGTGAAGGTGGTGGCGTTAATAACCAACAGTTATTTTTATGTATCGCAGAACAGTTTTTGGATAAAGCTTATTCTTGGCATCAGCCACAGGTTTTTCCGCGATGTATGATTTATATGCCGCGACCTTTTCTTACTGACTTAATCGCTTCAAGAAAAAAATCAAAACTTAATTCTCATTCAATATCTCTGCAAGCGAGTTATTATGATTGGCAAAAGCGCTGGCAAGAAAATAATGTTAATGGACCTGTTGCCGTAATGTTGTTTTATCGTAGTCATTTACAAAGCGCTAACACTGATATGTTTGACCAGCTGGTAGAACTGTTTGAAAATGAAGGTATTAACTTACTACCCATTGCGATTGCATCACTAAAAGATCCTGAGTCAATTACCTTAGTGAATGCATTATTGCAACAAAGCCAAGCTAAATTAATTATCAATACAACGGGCTTTTCAAGTAACCGAGTTTCAAGTCCAGATTTGTCTTCACAGCCAACAGATTTCTTTTCCCCATTTGAATTGAAAATACCAATATTACAACTAATACTTTCTAGCAGTACCCAACAGGATTGGCAAAATTATTCTCAAGGTCTACGCAGCCGTGATATCGCAATGCAGGTGGTTTTGCCAGAAATGGATGGTCGAATTATTACGCGGGCAATGAGTTTTAAAGATGAAGCATTTTATTCTTGCAAATGTGAAATTTCAGTTGTCCGGTATGTATTACATCAAGAAAGGGCTCAGTTTATTGTTGAAATGGCCAGCCAATTTTGCAAACTGGCAACAAAGCCCAACCAGGAAAAACGGGTTGCTCTGATTCTAGCTAATTATCCAACTAAAGATGGAAGGATTGGTAATGGTGTGGGATTAGATACTCCCGCATCCGCCATTAATATTCTAACCGGGATGAAGTTGGCGGGTTATCCGATTGAATCTATCCCAGAAACTGGCGATGAGTTAATCAAACAGTTACAAGAAGCAGTGACTAATAATCTTGAAACGATAGATAGGCTTCCTTGTTGGCAGAGTCTTTCTCTAGAAATGTATCAAACTTTTTTTTCGCAATTGCCAATAGAGAGTCAACAAGCGGTTTTAGAACAGTGGGGTGAACCCACTCAAGATCCTAAATATCGGAATGGTCGATTAATGTTGGCTGGTATTCGTTTAGGAGAAACTTTTGTTGGCATTCAGCCCGCGAGAGGTTTTAACCTTGACTTAGCGGCTAACTATCATTCACCTGATTTAATTCCGCCACATAATTATTTAGCTTTTTATTTTTGGTTACGTCATTGCTATCAGGTTAATGCGATAGTGCATGTGGGTAAACACGGAAATCTTGAATGGTTACCGGGTAAGGGAACCGCACTCTCTAATCAATGTTGGCCTGATATTATTTTAGGGCCTATGCCTCATTTCTATCCGTTCATTGTTAATGATCCTGGGGAGGGAGCACAAGCAAAACGACGTACCCAAGCTGTGATTATTGATCACTTAATGCCACCTATTACCCGAGCGGAAGTTTATGGTGAATTAGCTGAATTAGAAGGATTGGTTGATGAATATTATCAAGCGATGGGAATGGACGAGCGCCGCGAAAATTGGTTAAAAGAAAAAATTATTGAACAAGTAAAAAGTTCACATGTGCTAGAGGAATTAAATTTAACCGAAAATGTTGAATCTAATACTGATATTGAAGTGGGTGAGTTTATCAATGAAGAAACACTTCTCAATGAGTTAGATACTTATCTGTGTGATATTAAAGAAGCTCAAATTCGACATGGTTTACATATATTAGGGGCTTTACCTGATACAGATAAACTGTGTGATACCTTGGTTGCATTATTAAGATTACCACGAGGAGATGATGAGCAAAATCAAGGTATACTGCATAATCTGGTGAGTGATTTAAAGCTGACACAAAATGGCGTTCTTTTCGACCCTTTAAGTATTGAAGCGAATGAGTGGAAAGGAGATAGACCGTCGATGTTAGCACAAGTTGATCAATCTGTTTGGAGAACTGAAGGAGATACGCGAGAACGCTTAGAGTTGCTCGCGCTTCAATTGGTCAAAGATTTTGTACTGGAAGATGGGCAAGTAAAAACTGATAAAGTTCTCCATGCAACCTTTCCGCGAACGGCGAAGCAACTAATCTATGCTAAAGAGATAATACTCGCAGCATTAAAACAAAGTGCTGATAAGGAAATTGGTTCATTGGTTAACGGTTTAGCCGGTGAATTTGTTGAACCTGGACCTAGTGGTGCGCCAACAAGAGGGCGTTTAGATACGTTACCAACAGGGCGTAACTTTTTTTCTGTTGATAATAGAGCGATACCCTCTCCGGCAGCATGGGCTATTGGAGAAATTTCCGCACAAGCGATGATCGAGAGGCATTTGCAAGAGCATGGCGATTATCCAAAGCAGATAGGTTTGTCTGTATGGGGAACTGCTACTATGCGGACTGGTGGAGATGATATTGCGCAAGCTTTTGCATTGATGGGAATAAAGCCCATATGGGCTCAAGGCTCGCATCGAGTCATTGATTTTGAAATTATTTCTTGTATGCAACTCGGACGTCCCAGGGTAGATGTTACTCTACGAGTGTCAGGTTTTTTTAGAGATGCATTTCCCAATGTTATGCGATTGTATGATGCCGCTGTTTTAGCAATTGCTGAATTTGAAGAGCCGGGTAATGGTAATGTTATTAAAGCGCACATTAATGCTCGTGTTAAAGAATTAGTCAAAAATAATATGAGTTATGATGAGGCAAAACGCCAAGCAAGTTACCGTGTTTTTGGCAGTAAACCAGGTGCTTATGGGGCTGGCTTACAAGGTTTAATTGACGAGCGTTGTTGGGAACAATCTGCTGATTTGGCTGAAGCTTATCTTAATTGGGGAGGCTATGCTTATGGCGATGGTAACAAAGACGGTGTGGAAGCTAAAACGGCTTTTAAAGATCGTTTAGGACAATTAGAAGTTGTCGTGCAAAATCAAGATAATCGAGAACATGATATTTTAGATTCTGATGACTACTATCAGTTTCAAGGTGGCATGACCAATGCGGTTAAAGAGTATTCTGGTGATACTCCGACCATTTATCACAATGATCATTCTAACCCCGCATTACCAAAAGTGAGAACATTGAAAGAAGAACTCAATCGAGTCATTCGTTCTCGTTTACTCAATCCTAAATGGATTAATGCAATGCGTGAACACGGGTATAAGGGGGCTTTTGAAATGTCTGCAAGTGTTGACTATTTATTTGCTTATGATGCCACAACCAATTTAATTGACGATTATCAATATGAAAAAGTGGCAGATAGTTTGGTTTTTAATCAAGAAAATCAAGATTTTTTACAACAACATAACCCACATGCGCTGGAAGAAATGGCGGAACGCTTGTTAGAGGCCGCCCAACGAGGACTTTGGCAGGCGCCGGGTGAATATGCCGAACAATTACAGGATTTGTTGTTGCATATAGATGCGCAACAGGAAGGTTTATCATAGTAATGATTCTTTTATCATTGGCAAATAAAAACTCAAGAGGTATCACGTGCAATTTTTTCCATTCTTTCATCGACTAGAACAACAACGATGTTTATTGGTTGGTGGCGGTAAAGTTGCGTTACGCAAGGCACGAGGATTATTATCGTCGGGAATTATCATTGATGTATTATCTCCAGAAATTTTAACTGGTTTAGTCGAGCTAGTAGATGAGTCTGGAGGGACTTGTTTGAGAGATTTATTTTCTGCAGAATTGATTCAGCAAGATTACCAATATATCATTGCTGCAACTGACTCTAAAATAGTGAATGCACAAGTTGCTGCTTTAGCTAAAACATTGAATATTCCTGTGAATGTGGTTGACGATCAAAATTTATGCGATTTTATTTTTCCCGCGGTGATTGATAGAAACCCTTTGACAATTGCAATCTCAAATAATGGTTCTTCTCCAATATTATCCCGGTTACTAAAGCAGCAGGTTAATCGTTTTGTGCCTGCTGCTTATGGATATTTGTCAGAGTTTGTTGGTAAGCATCGTAAAATTGTCAACGAACATATTACTGATGAACAACGGCGCGTTATATTTTGGGAACAGGTTTTACAAGGCTCTATTGCAGAAGCTATTTTTTCTGGAAATCATCAACAAGCTGAAAAAATGTTGTTTGATGCACTGGCCAATTTAGGCTCTTTTAACACCAGTGGAGAAGTTTATTTAATTGGTGCGGGACCAGGTGATCCTGACCTTTTAACTTTACGTGCTTTTCGTTTATTACAACAAGCAGATGTTGTTTTTTATGATAGGTTAGTCTCGTCGGAAGTGATGTCTCTCATTCGTCCGGAAGTCGAACAAATCTATGTTGGTAAAAAGAGAAGTAACCATTCTGTTCCTCAGGACAACATAAACCAACTATTAGTCAGTTACGCCAAGCAAGGTAAGCGTGTGGCTCGTTTGAAAGGGGGGGATCCATTTGTTTTTGGACGTGGTGGTGAAGAAATTGAACAGTTAGTCGATGATGCGATCCCTTTTCAGGTGGTACCTGGAATTACCGCCGCAAATGGCTGTTCTGCATACGCAGGTATACCATTGACTCATCGAGACTATGCGCAATCAGTACAGTTTGTTACCGGACAATTAAAGGAAGGTCATATTGATTTAAATTGGCAGGAGTTAATTTCACCTGGTAAAACTTTGGTATTCTATATGGGGCTAAATAGTTTGCCGATAATTTGCCAATCGTTAATTTCCAACGGAATGGAACAGAATATGTCTGTTGCGCTGATTGAAAAAGGAACCACTCAAGCGCAAAGAGTTTTTGTTTCGACACTCGAAAAAATATCAGAAGAATCAAAGCTTAATAATGTCTCTTCACCAACATTATTGATTATCGGTCATGTTGTTAAGTTATCGGAAAAACTTCAATGGTTTGAGAAGAGATAATTTTTATTTTAGAAGAGAGGATTAAATCTGGCATCCTTGCCAGATAAAAACTGAACAATGGTTAATAATAATATTGAGCGGTCAACTGAATATGATCATCTCTTCTGAATAGATAGAGAGGATCTTGTTGCTCATCTGACTCAAAGAATCGAACGTCAAGTGAAACTTTAATACTATCGCCAAATCGACGGCTTGCCTCGAGTAAAAAGCTGGTTGATTGAAAGTCTAAATCGTAGCTTAAGCCAAATAGCAACTCGCTTGAGTTAATATCATTAAGGGCTAGTCGATTACCAATAAATATATCATTCTGGAAATTAGAGCTGCTTTCATCTCCTCGTTCATCCCAGGCATATTCGACTAACCAACCTAAATCTGCATTTGAATCAAAAATACTATATTGAGAATATTCAATACCGCCTTGAGCTGCCCAATAGTCTTCAATATTATTTTTATTATGAATCATTTCTAACTTCCATAACTGATCGCCTATATTGGCTTGCAGCTCAAAACCCAGTTGGCTGATTTGAGCATAATAAGGCACTAATTCAGGTACAAGTGTTTGTATAGGTGATTGAATTAAAGTCGGATTTCTACTGGTTCCTTCAAACCAGGACAAGCCTAATTCAAACTCATCAATGCTATGTGTCCAACGTATAGCAAAATCTATATGTTCGTCTTCATCACTCGATTCATAATAAGCGGTATCTGCATTAACTAATGGTATACCAGGGCGTCCTTCTTGACCGGCAAAAGTTCTTTCTCTAAACATTGGTAATATATAAAAGTCGACAATTCCCCAGTCTTTGACTAATGATATATTGACCATCGGTTGCCCCAATTTATCTTCGTTATCGACATCTTCCACCGAGTCACTTTGATTGATAATATCAACTAGGTGTTGAAATTCTGTTACCCCCCAAAAAACTCGTCTGACTCCAATTCTGCTTTCCCACCCGTCACTCACATGAATCCAACTGAGTTCACGAATATCAGCATGTGTTCTTTCATCATCATGTTGATCCCAGCGAGCAGAAGGAATAAACTCAAAAGAGTCGTTACCATCATTCCAACTCCAAAACAATTCAGGCATAAAAGCTAAAGAGAAATAGCTATCATGTTGTGATGAATGTAAAGCTTCTTCATTAAAAAAACGTCCTTGTACTTCTGCATTGCCTCGTACTTCAAATTCTACAGCAGATATTGAGCTTGTTATCGCATTAGATAATAATGCTAAACATAAAAGAGTTCGTATGATGTTTCTCATTATTATCTGGCTCTTTTTAGTGCATTTTTATTGAAGCTACTTTCGTCTAACCCTTGTTGAAACTCATAATTTTTCCAGGTTAATACCGTACTTTTTCCTGATTGGTGATTAATCATTTCTAGCTTAGATGCACGCCAGTATTTATTAACATATTGCTTATAGTCAGAGAAAGTTAAAGTTTTTAATAACGCATTTTTACGATCATAAAACTCAGTTTTCATGACGCGATACTCTTTTTTATCAACCCAGACTATTCGTTTTTTATAACCTGAGTATTTGTCTACCGGATATTGCTCTATTACCCAGCAGTCTAAGTTGTTGACCGCCTCATCTTTGATATATTTATAAGTATATTTTTCGACTTCAAAAGAGGTTAAATCTTCAAATGAAAATTCACTCCCCATGAATGAACCTGATTTATTACGTGATGATATACGTTTAACTCTTTTTAATGCGGGTAGATAAAGCCATTGCTCATCGTTTGCCTGAGGGTGAGAGAAGCTTAAAAATGCTGTGCCTTTTACATCATTAGGTGACTCAAAAACGGTTAAGCTTTTATCACCATCGTTTTCTTGTTCTAATGACTTTATTTTCATATTACGGGTAGAGGTTTGACCATGTTGGTTTTTTAATAACATTTCCATTTCTGCTTGGCTGTCTTTCCAGCCAAAATCACGTCGCTTTGCTTCCTTGGATATAGTTAACCCTTTGTTTTCTGCTTCGCCTGCAAATGCAGTTGGCAGTGCTAAAATTAGTCCAATAGATAGAATACCTACTTTCAAAAAATTCATTGTTTTCTCCAAACAAAATTATTTATTTTCAATTTTACTTTTGCCAGGCCGTAAGTGTTTGAACTTATTTTCTGGCAATCTACTTCACTTAACTATTATTTTTGAATAGCTGGTTTGAGATGCGCATCATCACTTTCGGTATTACTTTTTGCATGCTCGTCTCGTTGCTTATTTTGGTTACCCTTGAATGCCATTAGTAATGGCGGTAAGAAAATAAAATCAATAATTAATGCAATTAATATTGTAATTGCTGTGAGCAATCCCATGTCTGCGTTTACTTTAAAACTTGAAGTTGCCATGATATAGAAACCTGCAATTAAAACGGCAGTAGTTACCCAAAGTGCCTTACCTACGCTCGCAAAGCTATATCTAACTGCATCTTCTGGGCTTAAGTTTTTCTCGCGTCTTGCCCGAATATATTTACTCAAGAAGTGAACCGTATCGTCTACAATAATACCTAATGTTACACCCATGACCACAGATAAACCGAGACCTACTTCACCAACAAATAACCCCCAGAAACCAAAACCAACGGCTGCAGGTGCTAAATTAGGTAACAAACTAATAAGTCCAAACTTAAATGAACGTAATGCAATACCAATTAATATTGAAATTAATATTAGTGCAATGGAAGAGCCTTTAATCATGCTCACAATATTGCTTGCGCCGATATGTGCAAACATGAGCGACGGACTTGCTAATGAAAGCGAGTAGCCAGAGTTTTGGGCTTCAAAGTGCCGCACAATATCTTTTTCTAGTTTCAGTATTTCATTGGATGTTAAGTTTTGAAAAGTTGCAATCAGTCGAGTAGATGATTTATCAACATTGAGTTGATTATTAACATCTAATCCTTGTGGTAAAGATAGTTCGTATAACAAAAGGTACTGGGCTGCAAGCTCTTGCTGTTCTGGTAATTTATACCAAGCTGGATCATCATTATGCATATTTCGATTAAGACGCTTTAAGGTATCTGTTATCGTATTAACATGATCGGCTTTGTCGAGTTGACGTAGCCAATCGGCAAAATCAGAAACAAACTTGATAAATTGAGGGTCATTGATACCGCTACTTTTTTTGGAGTCAAATGATAATTCTACGGTTGTCATACCTGACATATGCTCTTGCATAAAATCTGTAGCTTGGCGAAAAGGAACCGTCTTATCAAAATATTTAACAAAGTCGTCATTAAGTTCATTTTTTGCAACAAATGCAGTTAGAACGATAATGATGAGAGCTGAAACGGGAAGCAACCATTTTCGATTACCAATAACAAACTCAGCTAACTTATCCATTGAGTCTCGTTTATGCTCTGTTCTTGTGCGAACTTTAATAGGTAGCACCATTAAGATAGCTGGAAAAATAGTAACAGAAAAAATAAACGCAAATGTAACACCAATAGCGACCATATTTCCTAAATGAGCAAATGGTGGTGCATCGGAAAAGTTCATAGTAAGAAAGCCAATAGCTGTTGTTAAACTGGTTAAAAATATTGGCTGCATATTCACTCTAAGACTATCTTTGATGGCTGAGTTTTTATCCATACCATGCCGCATATTGTAATAAAAGGTCGATAGAATATGCACGCAGTCAGCTACTGCTAATGTTAATATTACAATTGGAGAGCCTGCTGATGGTCCTGTTAAGTAGCCGTCAAACCATGCCCATACTCCCATTGTTGAAGCAATACTGAGCATGATAATGATTAAAGTTGCTATTGTTCCGGTAATGGTTCTTAGTAAAAGTCCTACCATAAGAATAACAACTAATAACATTAGTGGGATTTTTTGAGAGCTATCTTCTTTAGAAGCTTCAGGAAAGCTATTGTTCATCATTACCATGCCAGAAAGCATAAAGTCGATATTGGGGTAACGTTCAGCAAACTGTTCCTTGATTGCTCTAACCGATGTTGCTACTTCAGGAACTTCTGCTGACTTATCAATGCCAGGAAGACGAATAGTGACATTAACAATTGCAACATTACCTTTTTCTGAAATCAATTTTTTAACGAGTAAAGGTTCTTCTAATGAGACTTTTTTAGTGCGTGCAATGGCATCTTCATCAAGCATTTCTGCTTCTAATACTAAATCTTCTATGATGAGATCATCACCTTCAGCAAAGCTGTATTGAAAGTTGGTGATTGAATCGACTCGTGAGTTATAGGTAACCTGCCAAGCTTCGTTGGTTAGTTCCCAAATGGCGGTTAATGTGTCTTTGGTAAATATATTACCGTCTTTAGGAGCAACAATAAAAGCAACATTATCACTTTTACTATAAATTTTTTGTAAGTTTAAAAAATCATTGAGCTGTTTATTATCTGGCTGAAAAAATACTTTATAGTCGCTTTTAAACGGCATATGTGCCTTGCCTGTTTTAAAAAGTCCAAAAATACTAATTGCTACTAATGCAAGTGTTGCAAATATGACTAACCAGCGGCGTTGGGTAATAAAGTCAGAAAACTTTTCCATAGTGGATTTCCAAAGTTAGTTAAAAACAAAAGGTGTACCCTTTTCTTCTAGGGCTTGAATTTCTGGTTGAAAAATTTCTTCAGTAATTTTTTTGACTGTTAAATGGTAGTCCCAGTTTTTTGAAAGGGGCTTCCAATTAAAGCCATCTAAAATCAGGCGGGTATTTGTAAATGACTCTCTTTCAAGTGTCATTGGTTGTAGTTTTATTGAGTTACCCTTGCTCATAATGAGTGCTAATGCTCCCCAAGTGGATGACCAAAGTGCAAAAGTAATCTGCTCAAAAGCCATACCTTCGGGTTGTTCTAAATCACCAGCGTCAATGGCTTTTATAATTTCTGCATTCATTAAAGCCATTAAATCAATTTCGCATTGTTGATGGAGTTCATTGTTTTCATCTGAACTACAAGCAACAACACTTGGAGAGTGGGCTGAAAGTACCGCAAATAATTGTGAGGGGTGTAGCTTTGCCCAAATAATGTAAGAAACAATAACGGCGACCATTTTTTCACGACTATTGCCATTGAATTGAAGTGCGCGAGTAAAAAGTGATTGAATTTCCTGCATGCTGGTATTGCAAATAGCAAGAATTAAATCTTCTTTACTAATAAAATGCTTATATATAGTGCCCTTTGAGTAAGGCGCTGCAGCAACTAGTTTATCAATTGTTAATGTTGTTAAACAGGCTTTTTCTACCAGTGAACGTGCGATTTCAATCAATTCTTTTTCGCGTTCTGCAAATTTGGCTTGTGAGATAGTTCTTGGGCTCATGTGATATTCTATCTTTTACATTATAAGTGACGAATCGTCATGTGACGGTTCGTCATTATAGCTATTGATGCTTAGATATCAAGCCTTAATAGTGGGGATGAGATGTATTTTTATTAATAGATAGATGTATTATTAATTAAAACAAAGGGTTAAGTTTATAATGTTATTTTAATTTTTATGAAGGTTAAAAACTATCCTTTGTCTATTTTGCTGCATTAGAACAAATCAACGCTTGTCGCTTTTAGTTCTGAAGTGAGGCCCTTTTTTTTCGGTCTCTTCGCATCGTCCCAATTAGCATTGTTAAAGTTAAATGAGTCTAATAATGATTTTAACCTATCCGCTAGCTTTTTTAAGTCTTCAGCACTGATTTCTTGCTCTTTACTTCCCCCTAGCACATCTGCATTGAGTTCAACTATTGACTTTATTTCTGTTTGTGCACCTGAGGATACTTCACGCTGGTGATTGGATGAGTTAATAATATTGATAGATAGCGAGTGGATTGAATTAATTGACTCTATTGCTTTAGTGAGCTGTACAGAGGATTCTTCTGATAGCTTTAGAGTTTCATTAAATGCCGAAACACCTTGTTTTATTGATTGGCTAACTGCGCCTGTTCCTTCTTGTATTCTAGAGACCATATCTCTGACTTCTTGAGTAGATGAGTTGGTTTTTTCTGCAAGTGTTCTGACTTCGTCTGCTACAACGGCAAACCCACGCCCTTGCTCTCCAGCTCTTGCAGCCTCAATTGCTGCATTTAATGCGAGTAGATTAGTTTGGTCTGCAATGCTTGTTATAACATCAATAATATCGTTAATCTGATTGCTATCTTTTTGCAGTTGTTCAATATGAGAGGTTGCTTCTTCTAGTTGTATCGTGAGTTGTTGAATGCTTTGGCTATTGCGAGACGCTCCCTCAAAAGCTTCTTTTATTGTTTTGTCTGACTCATTGACTTTATCTGAAATAGTATTGAGATCTTCATGCAAATTAGCTGCGGCTTCGTAAATTTGTGAAAAAGCTGAATTGAGCTTATTACCAAGTTGGTCTTGCATCATCGCTTTCTGCTGCATAGCATGATGGTTATCATTCATCTCATCGGCCATAGGAACTAATCTGGCACAAGATGCATAAATTTTAGTGAGAAGTGTATCTATATCTTGGCGTTGTTTATTAAATGTACTAAATACTGGACGAAAAATGGCAGCTTTATTGAGATCAAAACGTAGCTTAATGTTGACTCGTTTGCTGTCGGTTATTTTAGTAACATGCTGGTGAAGCGACTCTAAACCTTGGTATATTTGATGCCAAACTTGTAAAAGTCCAATCGCAAAAATAACTACAAATAAAAAGGCTAGGCCAATCATTTGAGAACTGCTCATCCCTGTAAACAGGCTGATTATGATAAACCCGATTAATAGCAAAAGTATACTGGGTCCCATTAAACTGAGATATAGCTTTAATAAAGATGGTGGCTCATTGGCAGTCTCTTTTGAATTGATTTCGCTCATAAATCGTTTTTGAATATCCAATCTATCGGTTAGTCGTAATAAAACCACTGGGCTTGTTCTTAGATGCTTTATTTTAATATAGAGCATTTTATTGAATTTAGAGTAAATTATTCATATAAAGTCGAGGAGGAGGAGAGCAAATATTAAGTATCAATATAGACTGAACTATATGTCAATTACCTAGTTACCTTATGCATGTTGAGAGAGTGAGCTGAAAAAGCCTATGATGAGAATGCCTATTATTATGAAACCGTGACTACAGTATTAGAAATACAAACCCTACGTTATATCAATACACCATAGCGTGAGTTGACGTTAGAGAAAATGAGCAGACATACCAACGTTAGGTCGTGTCTTATGGTGATGTTTAAAGACTAATTTTATATTAATCAATAGGTTAGTGAGTTTTCTCTGTTGTATTTAGAGGTTTTATCGTTTTGAAAAGTTAAACTTCAAAACGGGTTGTTCGTAAGATATTTAATGGGCCGTTAGTATTAAAGAGACAAGCGAATATAAATTCTGAAATATGCAGTCGATAGTGGTAATATTACTCAAAATTTTTTGTGGTTAGTGCGGTCTGGTTTAGCGGTATTCAGATTATTACTGTAGATAATAATGTTTAGGTAGTAATTAAGGCTATTTAGTATAAGGTTTAGTATTGTTATGGTTTTAAAAGAAGTCGATCTTGTTCAAGTAAGAAGAAGCGGTGAGCATTTTAAAAAAATACTTCGGCAGATTTTTGAGCATATTCCTCGCTCTGCTCATTCTATTGCTGGATTAGCAAGGTGGACTGGTATTAACAAATCAACTTGCCAAAGGTTAGTGCAAGCATTAACGAAAAGTAAAGATGGCATTGATGTGATTGTTACTTTACCTGGCACTAATGGGTTAAACCAGTTTTATGCTAAGTTCAAATCTTTATTAAAAAATAAAGAATGTTTGGATAATTTTCAAAGCTTAATCAATGAATACCAGAATTTGATTTTTGATTATGCAACGAGTCAGTCAGAGTTAAAGCGTAAACTGTTGTTTTCAAAAGCTCAAAATAGCGCTTCGGGTGATACCTATACAAAAAAATTGAGAAAAGTGGCGTTTGAAACCAATAAAGAAATCTGCGGAGAAGAAGTTGACTTATATCTTGGTATACATGTAACTCGAGTTAATAAGCGTAGTAAAAATTATTTGGATGAAATAATTATTGCTAACCGTGTTGGTGTTCAGTTTACCAAAAATGCGAGACCATTTGTGCAAGCTTTTGGAGGAAACCATAAACCGATTCAAATCGATAAGCCCAAATTATTTTCCAAAGATAATTTACCTAAAAATAAGATTATAGAAAACAGTAGCTTTTTATTTACTGATTTTTCTTCTGCGGGAGTTGAGAAGTGTTTTGCTGGTGTTGGTGGCTTAGGGTTTGATTTGATTTATAACCATACTTTAGAGCCTATTAATAGTGAAAAGTTTGATATTACTTTAGCCAACTTAGATCTTAAAACACAATTGAATCCTATGAAAAAAGGTCATAAGGTGATTTGCCAAAGCATTTCTCAAAGAAGTCCTGCCAAACGACTTGTTTTATTATCAATGATAGAAAAGGATTTTGCT
Source organism: Aliikangiella litoralis (assembly GCF_052495765.1). Next base: position 1,914,753 of record NZ_CP199292.1, read on the forward strand.
AAATTGAGTTCGATTCAGGCTGGGTGTTATCCCATTAGTATAAAAGCACTAGAAATGGTGCATACTCCCGATGATTTATGGAGTGAGAGGTTTTCAGATAGTCCAGAAATTATGTTATTTAAGCCAGAAGAAGAAAAGTTGAGCGCAAAGTCTGGTGTGGCTCATATTGATGAATTATTAGCTCAAACTTTTATGCTATTAAATGATGATCCTTCTAATTATGTTGGGTTTTATTTAGATGTCGATTACCCTCTTTGGCACACTGCACATCGTTTCTATTATGAGTTTACTTAGTTAAGTATTGACGTAGAGATTGATAGTGTAATAGTTTAATAAACTGTTTATTATGAATAAAATATTAAGTTGTGAAAATTTATTGATCATTAACCATTACAAAAATATTTTAGAAATAAATGACATCCCTTGTTTTATTAAAAATGAACTCATTCAAAGCGCAGTAGGAGAAGTCCCTGCAGGAATTTTTTGGCCTGAGTTGTGGGTATATGATGAAAGTAATATTCAAGTTGCCACTGATTTAATTAAACAAATCTGTGAATTAAAAGGTTTGCCTGATTGGTTCTGTCCATCTTGTGGTGAAGATAATAGTGGCAACTTTAAAATTTGTTGGCAATGTAATTCGTCACAAAGTTAAATTCATCACAAAGCTAACTATTGCAAAGGCGCTTAACGCTGAAAGCCGCAAAAATAGACGCTCTGATGATTTTTCTTATCCAGAGCTGAGGTTGATTATGTTTAGCAGTGCTATTTCAATCTAATCATAGCTGCAAAACCATACTGTAGAGTCAAATGAGTTAATTGATTAATTCATCGCTTTTATATTTGTTTCAAATATTTTTATAGGCTGTAGTACTAATTGACTCAAGCTAATGTAGTTACCTGTTAAAACAACATCTTTAAATTCACTATGTGCTGTTACTTGAATATAGTAAATACCACCGGACTGGTAAACATTGCAATATTCATTATTGCCATTTTTATGAGGTCGGCAGTCATAGGAGTTTGCTGTAGGTTTTGAACCGAATTTTACATATAAATCTGCATCTCCAGTACCGCCTTCAATATTAAAATTGACGTTACTGGCTCCTTCAGGTACTTGCATTTTATAAGTTGTACTCTCTCCTGTTTTTAAGCTTAAATATTTTTTGGGAACTCTATTTTTTAAAAAGTTACTATTTTCGGCTTTCCCTTTATTATTTGTTGTGCAGGAATCTACTTTATATGAACAGTTAGTTTTAGGGGGAGAAACGTCGGTTTTAACGCGGTTTTTATGTTGGGTTATGGAAAGAGAAGTCGCCAATATAGAGCTATTGGTTAATCGTTTTGCCAGTTTATTAGTGAAAACTTTAATATTGGCCGCCTGAGTCACTAAGCCTAAAAAACTAGAAGTTATCGTATGGTTATTTTGAAGCATTCTATTTTCATGAAAAGCTAGCTGGCAGTTTGAAGCTGCTTTTAAGGAAAGACAAACAAAAATAATACCTAGTAGTCCCACCAGTAGTTTAAGTTGATACTGCATTCTATATACTGCCTTTCAATAGAAGTTATTACGAGCCGGATGGAATTATGTTGAATGAAATTGGTTAAGAGAAGATTATTGTATATTGCTAATTAGTGCAAACTGGGAAAGCGTTAATAATTTGCAAAATTATTGTGAATATTTACGTGCGAATAGAAAGGAATTCGGGGAGGACGGCTTTCGACAGATAACTCATCAACAAAACAAGGGGCGCTATAAGAGCAACCCCTTGAAATTAGACTCAATACTATTTGGGTTGAGCTTCAATTTTTAATGTTACACCTGATGCTGAACTATAACCGTATAGATCAATATACCAAGTATCAGCTGCTGGGCTGTTAAAACTACAAGTTTCAGCATTACCATTTTTATAAGGTCGACAATCATAAGATGATTGAGTTGATTGAGCGCCTTTACGAACATATAAGTCTGCATCACCTGTACCACCAGATGTTGTTACTTTTAAATTCGCATAACCTGCTGGTAATATTTGAGTGAAACGAGTCCACTGACCTCTAGTTACTGAAACATTGTTTTCAGTTCGGTTTATTGGATCGGTTCCTGGGTTAGTGTCATCTGAATAACTTGCTTTGATACTCACACCAGAAAAAGTACTGTAGGCTTTTAAGCGTAGATAGTAAGTACCACCTGTTTGGCTTCCAGTACACGTTTCAGCATTACCATTTTTATATGGACGGCAATCATAACTCGAATCAGTTGGAGCAGAGCCAAACTTCACATATAAGTCAGCATCACCACTACCGCCACTCATTTCAAACTTGATGTTAGTTGCACCTGATGGAACTTTAAAGGTGTATTTTAAATCACTACCTTTATTTGCACTTAGACCGGTTTTAGAAACGCCGTTCTCTAACTCATTACCGCCTGGAGGAGGAGGAGGAGGTGGTGGTGTTGAGCCTGTTCCACCTTTAGCTAATTCTGCAACAAAAGCAGAAGATAGTTTTACAAAGTTGAAAGAATGACTTTCGTTAAAGCTACTATCATTAGAAGTATGTATTCGGCTGTTAATATCACCCATGTTTGATTCAAAAGGCATGGCTGCCGGATAGCCTTGGTTGTGCCAAGAGGCATGATCTGAACAACCGTAACCACATCGATCTGAACCATAATTAACGCCAGGCATGTAGGTATCAATCAATTGTTTCATAAACTGAGTTTGTGCAGCATTGGTATAGTCAGTCATAAATACAATGTCTTTACCTTGCGTGCCTTTGTAGCCACTCATGTCAAATTGAGCAACTCCAACAACATTTTTACCGCTAGATTTATAGCTTTGTGCAATGGCTTTTGAGCCTCGTAGTCCGACTTCTTCAGCCGCATAACCCATAATTTTTATTGTACGCTCTGGCTTAAAACCGCTCGCAACGATAGCTCGTAATGTTTCTGTGATGACGGCAATACCAGAAGCATTATCATCAGCACCTGGTGCTCTACCACTTGTATTTCCAGAATTGATCGAATCTAGATGTCCGCCGATAATGACAATTTCATTTGGCTTTGTTGTTCCTGTAATTGTTGCAATTACAGATGATTGATTCCAACTGTGGTTATAACTTTCTACCGAAATGTCAGAGCGACCACTACTAATGTTGGCCCACTTATTCTTGATCCAGTTGGATGCATCAACACCGGTTTGAGAGGTATAGTAACGATTATGATAGTTACTTAATGTGTTAACGGTAGATGATAAGTTAGAAGATGATAATTTGTTGAATAAAGCATTAACACCATCAGAATTGTCTATTGTGTAGTCAATCAATACTGAAGGTGTTAGTTGGGCTGGTATTGCTGCATAAGATTGTGCTTCGTTAAATGATTCGTGAAAAACAAAACCACCGCATCGATTGAATTTATCATGCATAAATTCGCTTAATGCATCAATTTGTGACTCAGGTATCTGTACAACAGCAACACCACCATGACTGGCATTGTGAAGTGTTGGTTGAGTTAAACTGAACTTTGATGTGTATTTTTGATTGATTAAAGAATAAGCATCTGAACCAATAGAGACCCATACTTTTTTATCATTGGTGCTAGTAAGACCTTCCGGTTGTGCAATTGCAGTGTGTGTTAATGCAACACCGCCTAATGCCAACATGGTCATTATATTTTTTTTCATGAGAATCCTCTGTCTTAAGACAAGAAATGATTAAGTTTACAAAGTTGTGTTTTTAAAATAAAAAGCTAAAGAAATTAAAAGAAGAATGTTTTATCCTTCTAGAAAAGCAATCTCATAAAAATTAGCTTCCAAGTTCAATACGACACCCGTTGCTGACGAGCATCTATTTTATGGGGCAACGTATCAAGTAGCAGCTGCTTATTTATAAAAAGCTACAAAATCCATTGCTACCATTCTATTTAGAACAACAATCGTTAAGCATTAAGTTGACTGTGTTCTTCATTTAATAAACCAGCGTCACAATACCATTTAAAAAACGATAGGGGCATTGGGGCGTTCGCTGATAAATTCTTTATAACATCTTCGCAACCCCTGAATAAAAAGCATTATGTGCAATTTTGTTGTAAGATGTTTTTTCTCGGGTAGCTTATTCTTATATTCATATTTAAGCGTACCTAAAGTATTTTTTTATCGTCTGAATATTATTGTTTTTTTATTCGTACACGCGAGAAATATTATGAAGATATGTTTTTAAATGCAACTAAGTAGCGTGCACATGTCACAAAAATGTGACGTGAATATTACACAATAAAAAGAGATAAATTGCTCAAAGTTTTAATTACTTAGCGTAAAACAATCTCATCTGACCAGTTGGGCTGTAACTATTTTTAGTGTTTTTTTATTTATTAAAAATAAAAAGTGAAGCAGAACTTTAATTCATTCAATGTAAACTGTCTTAAATAAACAAAATAATTACATGGTATAAAAAATAGAAGCTGCTGTAATTTTTGAATTTACTCAATGTTGTTGTTGATTTTTTTCTTATTGAGATTTTTGTTTTTATAACGTTATAAATTTTATGTTCAATGGAACTAAAATTATAGCAATTAAGCCGATAAGGTGATTAATCGAGTAATGATTCTTGCCCTTCATTCAGCCATTGATCTTGAAAGCGTTGTTTTAAAGCCTCATATTTTTCATAAGCTTTTTGTTTCTGATCTTCGGTTATAGTTGCATAAAACTCTTGGTGTTTGAACCATTCTGTTGCGGGAGTATCACCTAAATCTTCTGCGAGCAAATGCCAGCTATAAGCATCTTCATGATTTTTTTCGATCATATTTAATTCTGATATAACAGCCGCTGCATGACGATTGCCTAAATATAAAGCTTTTGAAAAAGCGTCTCGGGCTGCTGCTTTATAATCCATGTTATCGTTATAATCCATATGAGCAGGATCATTGAGCAATTGATAATAGTATCTTTCTCCTAAATGAAAGGCGGCATTAGAGTCTCCATTTTCAGCTAAACTTTTTAAAGTATCTAGTCCGTAATTATAATATTCAATGGGTATGATATGGCCTAGCTTTTCCAGTTTTTCATGTAAGGCTTTTTCTTCTTCGGTGCGTGGTACGGGAGGAACATAAACATCATCCATAGATTCTTGGTTGTTCATTAAGTCATTAATGGTTAATTGTTCTTCTCCAAGTAATGTGGCTGAATCGGCTTGTCCTGTTTCTTTATTGTTTTCTTTTGCTTCAGGTTGTTGTGTTTGTGTTTTTTGAAGTTCTACAATATTTTTTGACTTTTTACTTTCTGTTTCTTGATCACTCTCAATAGCACTTTCTTGATTTATATAATAACCGATTAAACCTACAACAATGAGTAGGAGTGTCGTTAATAATAGTTTTTTCATAATGTTCGCCTGATTTAAACGTTCACTGGATTTTATATTGTTGTGATTAAAAAGCTCACTATTTAAAAATAAAAGTGAGCTTTTGGTTAATTATGGATTAAAAACAACTAACCAAGTTGCCACCAGTGTTATAGCCGTTACGTACATAATAAGCTCTCTGCGATCCAGTACCATGTTCTGCATCACCACCGATTGCATAAGCTAATCCTTGTGCGGATTGAAATAACCCAGAATAACCTAAATTATTTTGACCGTAATAAGCAAATGCTCCACCGACACAGTCGGCCTGAAGTTCTTGATAAGGAGCTTGTGAGAGAATACGGTATTTAAATTGGATTGTGTGTCCCCACTCATGAGCAAAAACATATTTAGATGCTAATGGATAAGAGTTTTCTATTCGTTGTAAAAAACTGGTGCCGAGTTGAATATTCTGATTGCAGGCATAAGCTGTAACCCCATTGGGTTCGCCACAAACGTTTCTATCATAATAAACATTGGGGTTGGTGTATCCCGCCCAATTTTTAACTTCACTATACGTTTTATTTAAAAATTGAGTGGTTACTTGGGCTGCAGAAGCACTATTGATGGTTAGGATACTTGCTACGATTGCTGCGCTAGTTAATATTTTTTTTATCATCATGTTTTGATTCCTTTTAAAAGTTACGTTTAATTATTATTTGACACGATTAATGTGAGTGTCGTGTCAGATAAATTATTCGCTGGAGTTAGCTTTTATAAAATGTAATATTTACACTTGACATTAGTTTTTATTGTAAAAGATGTTTTTTTGTAATTGTTTTTTTTGTTTTTGCTTGTTTTTTATTATGAAAAATTGTGGGGATGTCTAATTAAGTGACGTTGCGGTTATGTGCTGGTTGTTATCATTTTATGTACGCACTTTTAATGAAGTTGAACTCTGTTATATTGGATTTATAATTTTTTCGCATAAGAAAAAAAATGTAACGAAAAGCGGTTTTTTCTAATCGTTTTACACGGGCATATAAAATTAAAAGTAATAAGAAATCGATGATGTATTAGTGTTTTTGTAGTTGACGTAACGTTAACTTAGTTTATTGAAGTGCTGCAAGTTTGAACCGTAGATAGCTTTAATAATTAGTATTTTATCAAATAAGTAATCATTAAAGCTTATTGCATTAAGAGAAATTTAAAAGCTAGTTAAGTAAAGATTCTTTTCCTTCATTAAGCCATTGATCTTGAAAGCGTTGTTTTAAAAACTCATATTTTTCATAAGCTTTCTGTTTCTGATCTTCGGTTATAGTTGCATAAAACTCTTGGTGTTTGAACCATTCTGTTGCGGGAGTATCACCTAAATCTTCTGCGAGCAAATGCCAGCTATAAGCATCTTCATGATTTTTTTCGATCATATTTAATTCCGATATAACAGCCGCTGCATGACGATTACCTAAATATAAAGCTTTTGAAAAAGCGTCTCGGGCTGCTGCTTTATAATCAATGCTATCGTTATAATCCATATGAGCAGGATCATTGAGTAATTGATAATAGTATCTTTCTCCTAAATGAAAGGCGGCATTAGAGTCTCCATTTTCAGCTAAGCTTTCTAAAGTATCTAATCCGTAATTATAATATTCAATGGGTATGATATGGCCTAGCTTTTCCAGTTTTTCATGTAAGGCTTTTTCTTCTTCGGTGAGTGGTACGGGTGGAACATAAACATCATCCATAGATTCTTGGTTGTTCATTAAGTCATTAATGGTTAATTGTTCTTCTCCAAGTAATGTGGCTGAATCGGTTTGTCCTGTTTCTTTATTGTTTTCTTTTGCTTCAGGTTGTTGGTGGTCAGATACATTCGCTTTTTTTGAATTTTGAGGTTCTGAAATATTTTTTGATTCTACTTGATAGGTATCATCAAAATTGAAATAAAAACTGATTAAAACAATACCGCTCAATAGAAGTATGGTTATAAATGATTTTTTCATAGACTCACCAGATATAAAAGTTTGATTAGTTGTTTCATTTTGATTGAAAAGCTCACTATTTTACAGTGAGCTTGAATGAGTAAATGTTTTAGAAACAATTGACTAAGTTGCCTCTGGTATTATAACCATTGCGCACATAGTAAGCTCGTTGTGAGCCTGTACCGTGGGTTGGGTCGCCAAAGGAGTATGCTAAGCCTTGAGCTGATTGAAAGATACCGCTATAACCTAAGTTATTTTGTGCATAATAAGTAAAAGCACCACCAACACAGTCTGCTTGTAGCTCTTGATACGGAACTTGTGAAAAAATGCCATATTTAAATTGGATCGTGTGACCCCATTCGTGAGCAAATACATATTTAGAAGATAGTGGATAATTGTTTTCTAGTTGCTGTAAAAAGCTAAAGCCTACTTGAATATTTTGGTTGCAGGCATAAGCCGTAATACCATTGGATTCACCACAGACGTTTCTATTGTAATAAACATTAGGATTGGTATAACCTGCCCAGTTTTTGACTTCGTTATAAGTTTGATTCATAAATTGGGTTGTTACTTGAGCCGCTGAAATAGTGCCAGCTGTCAATATACTAAGTGATAATGCTACGCCTGATATAAGTTTCTTCATTTTCATAGAGTTTGATACCTTTTTTATATTTAAGTTTAATTATTCTCTGTTAGTGACTTCACAATGGTGTTTGTAAAGTTATAAATATAATCGGCTGAGATATTTTTTTCTTTAGTAAACTATTTACACTTGACAGTGAAGAAAATTTTTAAGTAATTCAACAAGGTAGATTCGCTGAAGTATTGTTTTTAACTGGTGTTTAGCGAAGAGATATTTATTTGGAATTTTATAATGTATTTTGATTTTTTATTGTTGTTTTATTTTGAAAGGTGTTTGTTGCATGAAATATTTAAAAGTTGTATTTAAAAGTAATATCTTTAGTTTGGTTGCTTATAATCATGAGAAATATTAGATAATATTGGACTATATTGGATTAATTTTTACTACAAGAAATTTTTTTTAGATTTAAAAATAATAAAAAGTTAAAAGTACGAAAGTTTTAATTTTAACGAAACATACTAAGAACAGTGATGTGTTAGGGCTAAATAAAAAGGGGTTGTATGAATAATGGAGTCAAAAAAACAAAGCGCCTTGATTATTAAGTATTAAGAAAGCTTTCAATGGTTTGCCTTCAAGTTGATGGTAACACTAGAACTTGTCGAGTATCCATACAAATCAATATGCCAGATCTCTGAATCAGTTGTTGAAAGCACAAGATTTCATTTAGATATTTGAATTAACTGATCAACGCTTGAGCTCATACTTATATCATTACCTTTTCAGATGGAAACTTGACCATTACAAATATTATCGGTGAAAGATGCGATATATGGCGTGCTGATATTTGCCTGACATTGGCTTGTGAGTTCTGAGCAGTTTAAAGTGATAAAAAAACTTTCCTGAACTTAATCAATAATATGGGCTAAGTTCAGGTTAAGTCTATTATATAGTGGCTGAGAGAGTAGGGCTGTAAAGCAGAGATATAGCTATAAAGTTATTTAATAATAATCGCTATCCCAATTGTATTAATTGAATAATGACTCTTGCCCATCATTTATCCATTGCTCTTGATATTGTTGTCTTAAAGCTTGATATCTTTCATAGGCTTTTTGTTTTTGTTCTTCAGTAATGTCGGCATAAAACTCTTGATGTTTAAACCACTCAGTAGCAGGGGTATCCCCTAAGTCTTCGGCAAGTAAATGCCAGCTATAAGCATCTTCATGATTTTTTTCCATCATATTTAATTCCGATATAACTGCTGCTGCATGACGATTGCCTAATTGTAATGCTCTCGAAAAAGCGTCTCGAGCTGTGGCTTTATAATCCATGCTACTGTCATAATCCATATGAGCAGGATCATTGAGTAATTGAAAATAGTATCTTTCACCTAAATGAAACGCAGCATTTGAGTCACCATTTTCAGCTAAACTTTTTAAGGTATCTAACCCATAGTTGTAGTATTCGATAGGAATAATATGACCTAGCTTTTCCAGTTTTTCATGTAAGGCTTTTTCTTCTTCAGTTAATGGAACAGGAGGTACATATACATCATCCATTGCCTCTTGATTATTCATCAAGTCACTAATAGTTAATTGCTCTTCCTGTGATAATGTAGGTGTATTTAACGTTTCTGCTTTATCGTTTTCTTCAGCTTTGGTAAGTGCTTGCTGTTTTGATTGTACCTGTTTTTCTTTCTCTTGTAATGTTGCTATGTCTTCTGAATTTATGTCTTCACTAACACTGTCTTGGTTTGAGTAATAACTGATTAAACCAACGGCAATAATCAGGAATAAGATTAAAAGTAATTTTTTCATAAGGTTCACCTAGTTCAACAGTTCACTGGCTTTTAGACTCGTTTGATTCAAAAGGCTCACCACTAAAGGTGAGCCTATATGGTTATTGATTTTTTTAGAAGCAGCTTTCTAATCGGCCACCAGTGTTATAACCTTTGCGAGTGTAATAAGCACGTTGTGAGCCTGAACCATGAGTTGGATCACCACCGATTGCATAAGCTAACCCCTGTGCTGATCTAAACAAACCTCTGTAACCTAAGCTATTTTCACCGTGATAAGTGAAGGCCCCACCAACACAGTCCACTTGAAGCTCTTGGTAAGGTGCTCGTGAGTAAATATTATATTTAAACTGAATGGTGTGTCCCCACTCATGAGCAAAAATAAATTTAGCAGACAATGGGTAGCTGTTTTCTTTTGATTGCAAGAATCTTGTACCCAATTGAATTTTTTGTCCACACGCATAAGCGGTCATATCACGAGAACAAACGGCGCGATCATAATAAACGCTAGGGTTAGTATATCCCGCCCAGTTTTTCACCTCTTGATGGGTTTTATTTAAATATTGAGAAGTGACTCGCGCTGCTGAGGCACTACCAACAGTTAAAATGCTCACAGCTAATGCCGCAGTTGTAATTAACGTTTTGATTTTCATTTTATCGTTTCCTTTTTATTGGTTTATTGTTGTTGAAAGAAACAAATAGATCTGTGAATCTATTTGTTTCGCTTTTAAAAACAGCTTAAGGGTTAGCTTTTAAATTAACTGTGACACCTGAAGCTGCTGAGTATCCATACAAATCAATATACCAAGTACCAGCACCTGGATTATTGAAAGTACAAGATTCATTATTGCCATTTTTATATGGACGACAGTCATAAGCCGACTGAGTTGATTGAGCGCCTCGACGCACATATAAATCAGCGTCGCCTGAACCACCGGAAATAGAAATCGTCATATTGGAGTATCCCGCCGGTAAGTCGTAGGTATAACGAGTCCACTGACCTTGCGCAACAGATACATTATTGGCAGACTCATCAATGGGTGGATTGGTTGGATCGCTTCCGCCGCTATAACTTGCTTTGATACTCACACCAGAGAAACTACTGTAGGCTTTTAAGCGCACATAGTAAGTGCCACCAGTTCGACTTCCAGTACAAGACTCAGAATTACCATTTTTGTAAGGACGACAATCATAGCTTGAGTCAGTTGGAGCAGAGCCAAACTTCACATATAAGTCAGCATCACCACTACCACCACTCATTACAAAGTTAATGTTTGAAGCGCCTGCTGGTACTTTGAATGTATAGTTTAATGCTTGTCCACGGTTAGCACTTAAACCGGTTTTAGCCACACCATTGCGTAATTCGCCACCAGGGGTTGGATCTGGATCGGTCGAAGGACAAGAGCCTACACCCACTGCACACCAAGCTGTTAGTACTGCATTTTTAGTGCTTGTACCATATAAATCTTGTGCAGCAGAAGCCGTTGCAGAACGTGCACCAGCAAAGTTAGTGTTTTGGTTCATGTAAGTTCTTAAAGCACGATAGAAAATTTTCTCTGCTCTAGCCATACCAATTGAAGGGACTTGTGCATTGGTTTTACCACGTGGATGTTTACCACCATCAACTAGTAATACATAAGCTAAATTAGCAATCCCTGAGTTCCAGTGAACACCGCCATTATCGGCACTACCAGTATAACGCTCAGGATAATAATCTTTTGAGCGGTTATCTTTAGTTGGGTTGTTCATGTAGCGTAATGCTTTACCTGGTGTGTAATATAAACCATCACCTAAAAGCCAAGCGGGTGAGCTAGTGCCATTTCTAAACGCTTCAGCGGTTACGCCAAAAATATCAGACCAAGCTTCATTCAAAGCACCAGATTCATTACGGTAAATTAAACCCGCTGTGTACTGGGTTAATCCGTGTGTAAATTCATGGCCAATAACATCAAAGTCGCTAGTAAAGTCATAATCAAAGCCGCCGCCAGCTTTACCATAGATCATTTGTCCACCAGTCCAGTAAGCGTTTGATTCACCTAACTCAACACTTGAGATCATAGTCATGCCGTTGCCGTTTAAGCTGTCACGATTATGTTTTTGCAAGTAATAGTCATGAACTTTAGAAGCCCCATTATGGGCGCGTTGAGCTGCTGCATTACCACCACAACTTTGGTTGTTGGTACATAAGAGTCGACCGGGTGCTCGGTTTTGTGAGCCGCCATCGAGCGTGTATGTTCTCCAAGATTTAGCCGAGTGAACTTGTGGGTGTCTTTCGATTAATTCAGCAGTGCTCGCATCAAAGTACATAAAGTCACGACCGAAATCACCTGGGCCATTGTCCCAAGACACTTCAATCCGCCAAACTAGATGGGTTGAATTGCTTTCTGCTGAATAAAGGTAAGCTAGCTCTGGTGCATTTAATGCTTTACCGAATAATTGAGCTGCTGCTTTAGCCTGACTACCATTGTCATGATTTGCTAACATTGAAGCGGAGTTAGCTGGGCTTGAGTCAACTGCCAAAGTCCCTGTTAATGCATAAACTTCACCAGAAGTGCTTGCACTAGTCAGTGAGCTGCTAGTGACATTAGCATGTAAAATCATGCTGGTACCATACACTTTTAAACCGTTAATGGTTTGGCTGAAATGAGTGTGTGATTTACCGAGCTCATCAATCCATTGGCGTTTTACTTGAAAGTCTTCTTGGCCAGTGAAGTTGTAAGCTGATTGTGAAGCAAGAATATTTTTCAATGTATCAGCAGCTGTTTTTTGTGTCATGGAACCGAGGTTGCCAGTGACAAAAGAAGGGCTGCCATTGCTTGTTTGGTTTTGAATGGTCATTGAAAAGTTATCGTTTGCACTAGCGCTGAAAGCCATCGCTGAAAGCGACGCCGCAACTAGTACAGACAGAGCTTTTATTTTCATTATTTTTATCTCCTTTAAGAAGGTGTTATTGGTTATTTGTTTTATATGCAACTTTTTATTTTCTAATGAAACTATAATTTTTCACATTTCTGTTGAGGAATATCTAAGTAACGACTTAGATGACTGAAAATATTATGACGGTATTTTTTCTTATGCAAATAATTAGTGTGATTATGTCACAAAATTAGATGTAAATATTACCCGTAAAAAACATTGAATATTCTGTATGTGTTTATATTCCTAGCGTAAAATTATGTGGTACTACCAGTTTATATTTTTTATAAAATAAAAAGGCTCAGTGTTTTTTTGAGAAAATAGATTAGAGCAGCCTATTCATAAATTTATATAGCTTATAGCCAATAGGAATATAATTTCTATTTAGAAACTATAAAGTTGCAAATGCAATCAAATTGAAGGGTGGTTTGAATAGAAAAATTGTTCGTTGTGAATCTTGGGGAGAGGAATAAGCAAAGCCACCTTAGTTAACCTCAACTCTGGATAAGGAAATTCAAAATAATTAATAGAATCATTTTTATTTTCAATGACTTAAAACCCAATTAAATTGAATTGCCATTTCCACTTAAGCTCAGTGTGGCTATTTTAACCTCAACTCTGGATAAGGAAATTCAAAATAATTAATAGAATCATTTTATTTTCAATGACTTAAAACCCAATTAAATTGAATTGCTGTTTCCACTTGAGCTCAGTGTGGCTATTTTAACCTCAACTCTGGATAAGGAAATTCAAAATAATTAATAGAATCATTTTATTTTCAATGACTTAAAACCCAATTAAATTGAATTGCTGTTTCCACTTGAGCTCAGTGTGGCTATTTTTGTGGATATCAAGGCAAGTGACTGCCGCAATAGCGAGCTATTGCAAAGGCGCTTAACGCTGAAAGCCGCAAAAATAGACGCCCTGATGATTTTTCTTATCCAGAGCTGGAAACTTGACGATTACAAATATTATCGGTGAAAGATGCGATATACGGCGTGCTGATATTTGCCTGACATTGGCTTGTGAGTTCTGAGCAGTTTAAAGTGATAAAGAAAAACTTTCCTGAACTTAATCAATAATATGGGCTAAGTTCAGGTTAAGTCTATTATATAGTGGCTGAGAGAGTAGGGCTGTAAAGCAGAGATATAGCTATAAAGTTATTTAATAATAATCGCTATCCCAATTGTATTAATTGAATAATGACTCTTGCCCATCATTTATCCATTGCTCTTGATATTGTTGTCTTAAAGCTTGATATCTTTCATAGGCTTTTTGTTTTTGTTCTTCAGTAATGTCGGCATAAAACTCTTGATGTTTAAACCACTCAGTAGCAGGGGTATCCCCTAAGTCTTCGGCAAGTAAATGCCAGCTATAAGCATCTTCATGATTTTTTTCCATCATGTTTAATTCCGATATAACCGCTGCTGCATGACGATTGCCTAATTGTAATGCTCTCGAAAAAGCGTCTCGAGCTGTGGCTTTATAATCCATGCTACTGTCATAATCCATATGAGCAGGATCATTGAGTAATTGAAAATAGTATCTTTCACCTAAATGAAACGCAGCATTTGAGTCACCATTTTCAGCTAAACTTTTTAAGGTATCTAACCCATAGTTGTAGTATTCGATAGGAATAATATGACCTAGCTTTTCCAGTTTTTCATGTAAGGCTTTTTCTTCTTCAGTTAATGGAACAGGAGGTACATATACATCATCCATTGCCTCTTGATTATTCATCAGATCCGCTAAACTTAATTGTCCTTCTTGAACGGTTTCGGGAGCATTTAACTTTTCTGTTTTTTCTCCTTCTTCTTTATGAATTAACTCTTGTTGTTCTGGCTGAGAAATTACTGGCTCTTTTAATTCAGTATTTTCAACGCCTTCAATAGACTTTGTACTATCATATTGGCTTGAGTAAAAATTGATTAAACCAACAGCAATAATCAATAAAGATAAGATTAAAAGTAACTTTTTCATACGGTCCACCTAGTTCAACAGTTCACTGGCTTTAAGTTTGTATTTGACTGTAAAGCCCACCAATAAACATGGTGAGCTTTGTAATGATCTATTGGTTAAAAACAGCTAACCAAATTACCACCAGTATTATAACCTTGACGAGTATAATACGCTCGTTGTGAACCTGTACCATGGGTTGGATCACCACCAATAGCATAGGCTAACCCTTGTGCTGATTGGAACAAGCCTCTGTAACCTAAATTGTTTTGACCATAATAAGTAAAGGCTCCACCGACACAGTCCACTTGAAGCTCTTGGTAAGGTGCTCGTGAGTAAATATTATATTTAAACTGAATGGTGTGTCCCCATTCATGAGCAAAAACAAATTTAGAAGCAAGTGGGTATGAGTTTTCTATTTGTTGCAAAAACCTTGTGCCTAATTGGATATTTTGTCCACACGCATAAGCGGTCATATCACTTGAGCATACTGCACGATCATAATAAACTCTAGGATTAGTGTATCCTGCCCAGTTTCTAATTTCGTTATGAGTTTGGTTTAAAAATTGATAAGTAATTTGAGCTGCTGAAACGCTAGATGCAGCCAACATGCTAGCAGCTAATGCTGCAGTTGTTATCAGTGTTTTGATTTTCATTATATTATTTCCTTTTTATCGTTTTATGTAATTAATTGAAACAAATAGAGAGGTAGTATTTCTCTATTTGTTTCGCCTTGAAAAACAGTTTAAGGATTAGCTTTTAAATTAATAGTGACGCCGGAAGCTGCTGAGTATCCATACAAATCAATATACCAAGTACCAGCACCTGGATTATTGAAAGTACAAGATTCATTGTTTCCGTTTCTATAAGGACGGCAGTCATAAGCCGACTGAGTTGATTGAGCGCCTTTACGCACATATAAATCAGCGTCGCCTGAACCACCGGAAATAGAAATCGTCATATTGGAGTATCCCGCCGGTAAGTTGTAGGTATAACGAGCCCACTGGCCTTGCGCAACAGATACATTATTGGCAGACTCATCAATGGGTGGATTGGTTGGATCGCTTCCGCCGCTATAACTTGCTTTGATACTCACACCAGAGAAACTACTGTAGGCTTTTAAGCGCACATAGTAAGTGCCACCAGTTCGACTTCCAGTACAAGACTCAGAATTACCATTTTTGTAAGGACGACAATCATAGCTTGAGTCAGTTGGAGCAGAGCCAAACTTCACATATAAGTCAGCATCACCACTACCACCACTCATTACAAAGTTAATGTTTGAAGCGCCTGCTGGTACTTTGAATGTATAGTTTATTGCTTGCCCTGTGCTAGCACTTAAACCGGTTTTAGCCACACCATTTTGTAGTTCGCTACCTGGGGTTGGATCTGGATCCGGATCGGTTGAAGGACAAGAGCCTACACCCACTGCACACCAAGCTGTTAGTACTGCATTTTTAGTGCTTGTACCATATAAATCTTGTGCAGCAGAAGCCGTTGCAGAACGTGCGCCAGCAAAGTTAGTGTTTTGGTTCATGTAAGTTCTTAAAGCACGATAGAAAATTTTCTCTGCTTTCGCCATACCAATTGAAGAAACTTGAACATTGGTTTTACCACGTGGATGTTTACCACCATCAACTAGTAATACATAAGCTAAGTTAGCAATCCCTGAGTTCCAGTGAACACCACCATTATCGGCACTACCAGTATAACGCTCAGGATAATAATCTTTTGAGCGGTTATCTTTAGTTGGGTTGTTCATGTAGCGTAATGCTTTACCTGGTGTGTAATATAAACCATCACCTAAAAGCCAAGCGGGTGAGCTAGTGCCATTTCTAAACGCTTCAGCGGTTACGCCAAAAATATCAGACCAAGCTTCATTCAAAGCACCAGATTCATTACGGTAAATTAAACCCGCTGTGTACTGGGTTAATCCGTGTGTGAACTCATGGCCAATAACATCAAAGTCGCTAGTAAAGTCATAATCAAAACCGCCGCCAGCTTGACCATAGATCATTTGTCCACCAGTCCAGTAAGCGTTCGATTCACCTAACTCAACACTTGAGATCATAGTCATGCCGTTGCCGTTTAAGCTGTCACGATTATGTTTTTGCAAGTAATAGTCATGAACTTTAGAAGCCCCATCGTGAGCACGTTGAGCTGAAGCTCGGCCACAACTTTGGTTGTTAGTACAAAGTAGTTGTCCGGGAGCCTGGCTTGAAGAACCACCATTTAAAGTATAAGTTTTCCAAGATTTAGCCGAGTGAACTTGTGGGTGTCTTTCGATTAATTCAGCAGTGCTCGCATCAAAGTACATAAAGTCACGACCGAAATCGCCTGGACCATTGTCCCAAGACACTTCAATCCGCCAAACTAGATGGGTTGAATTGCTTTCTGCTGAATAAAGGTAAGCTAGCTCTGGTGCATTTAATGCTTTACCGAATAATTGAGCTGCTGCTTTAGCCTGACTACCATTGTCATGATTTGCTAACATTGAAGCGGAGTTAGCTGGGCTTGAGTCAACTGCCAAAGTCCCTGTTAATGCATAAACTTCACCAGAAGTGCTTGCACTAGTCAGTGAGCTGCTAGTGACATTAGCATGTAAAATCATGCTGGTACCATACACTTTTAAACCGTTAATGGTTTGGCTGAAATGAGTGTGTGATTTACCGAGCTCATCAATCCATTGGCGTTTTACTTGAAAGTCTTCTTGGCCAGTGAAGTTGTAAGCTGATTGTGAAGCAAGAATATTTTTCAATGTATCAGCAGCTGTTTTTTGTGTCATGGAACCGAGGTTGCCAGTGACAAAAGAAGGGCTGCCATTGCTTGTTTGGTTTTGAATGGTCATTGAAAAGTTATCGTTTGCACTAGCGCTGAAAGCCATCGCTGAAAGCGACGCCGCAACTAGTACAGACAGAGCTTTTATTTTCATTATTTTTATCTCCTGTAGAAGACGTTTTGATTATTTGGTTTTTTATGCAATCTTTTTGTTTCTTTTGAATCTAAAACGTTGCATTTTTATGTTTAAATCCATCTAAGTGGTATCTTAGATGCGATGAAATACTATGATTATATTTTTTCTGATGCAAATAATTAGTGTGATTATGTCACAAAATTAGATGTAAATATTACCTGTAAAAATAGTTGAGAGTTTATTTTTTGCTTATTTCCCTAGCGTAAAATAAAGTGGTATTACCAGTTTTTGGTTGTGTCATAACAATAAAATAGTAAATTAGGCTTTGTACTTTTGAGGAAAAGCTATTTGAATTTATTTTTATAATGGATTTTTTGAAATAGATGAAATTATATTATGTGTAACTATTAAGTTGTGTTTGCAACTAAAAAGAAAGGAGTTTTCACTCCTTTCTTAATCTACCAAGTTATTTAAAGTTTAAGGATTAGCCTTTATATTTAAAGTAACTCCCGAAGCTGCACTATAACCATACAAATCAATATGCCAAGTATCGGCGCCAGGGTTATTGAAACTGCAGGTTTCGCTGTTTCCATTTTTATAAGGGCGACAGTCATAAGCCGATGAAGTCGATTGGGCTCCTTTACGCACATATAAATCCGCATCACCAGTTCCGCCAGACATAGTTACCGTTAAAGAAGAATAACCTGCGGGTAAAATCTGGGTGTAACGTGTCCATTGACCTTGAGCAACTGAAACATTCGTTTTTGTTTCATTAATGGGATCATTACCTGGTGGTGGTGGCGGTGGAGTACCGTCATCAGTATAACGAGCAACTAAACTAACACCTGAAAATGCACTATAGGCTTTTAAGCGAACATAATAAGTGCCGCCTGTGTCTTTGCCTGTACATGATTCATTATTACCACTTTTGTAAGGGCGACAATCATAGCTGCTATCGGTTGGAGCAGAGCCGAATTTGACATACATATCAGCATCTCCATTTTTTTCGCCAGTCATATCAAATTGAATGTCTGTTGCACCCGATGGAACTTCAAAGGTAAAGTTTAATTCACTACTACTGGCTAAGCCTGTTTTCGCTCGGCCATTCTCGAGTACATCATCTCCAGAAGGAGGAGGAGGAGGAGGCGTATCGCCAACATAGCTACCTTTTAGTGTTACACCTGAAAATGCACTATAGGCTTTTAAGCGAACATAATATTTACCACCTGTTTGTGTACCAGTACAAGATTCTGCATTGCCGCTTTTGTAAGGACGACAGTCATAGCTTGAGTCGGTTGGGGCAGAGCCAAACTTGACATACATGTCTGCATCGCCGCTACCACCACTCATTTCTACTTTGATGTCAGTTGCTCCTGATGGAACATCGAATGTATAAAGCAGTTCATCGCCTGTACTTGCAGATAATCCTGTAACAGCAACGCCATTTTCTAATTCATTACCGCCTGGCGGTGGTGGAGGCGGTGGTGGTGGAGTGGTTCCTGTTCCACCTTTTGCCAGTTCACCAACATAGGCAGCAGAGAGTTTAGCAAAATTAACAGAATGGTTGACATCATAGCTTGTATCATTAGCAGTATGGATGCTTTGGTTGGAATCGTTAAATCGTGCTTCTGCTGGGAAAGAAGCTGGAAAGCCTTCGTTATTCCATGAAGCATGATCTGAACAAGCATAGCCACACTGATCTGTGCCATGACTGACACCAGGCAAATAGGTATCTATTAACTGTCCCATAAATTGGGTTTGTGCATTGTTGGTGTAATCAGAAATAAAAACAATGTCATCACTTTGCGGTCCTTTACGGCCCGTCATGTCAAATTGAGCAACTCCAATAACGTTCTGATTGCTCGATTTAAAGTTTTGCGCAATCGCTTTTGAACCTCGTAGTCCTACTTCTTCTGCCGCATACCCCATAAACTTAATCGTTTTTTTCGGCTTAAAACCACTAGCCACAATTGCCCGTAAAGTTTCTGTGATAACCGCAATGCCAGAGGCATTGTCGTCAGCTCCAGGTGCGCGTCCAGTAGAAGGGTTTGATTGGTTGATTGAATCCAAATGTCCACCAATAACAACAATTTCAGTTGCGTTTGTTGTACCCGTCACTGTTGCAATGACTGAAGGTTGATTCCAGCTATGGTTATAAGTTTCAACGCTAATATCCGATCGGCCATTACTTATGCTAGACCATTTGTTTTTAATCCAGTTAGCGGCATCGACACCTGATTGTTGGGTGTAATATCGGTTATGATAATTTTTTAATGAGTTAACCGTTGCTGTTAAGTTTGCTGTTGATATTTCACTGATTAACGCATTAACACCAGCAGCATTATCAATTGTGTAGTTAACAGCCATTGTCGGTGTCATTTGTGCGGGAGCCGTAGCAAAAGCTTGTGCTTCATTCAACGTTTCATGAAATACAAAACCACCACAACGATTGAACTCTTCATGCATGAACTCACTTAGTGCATTGATTTGTGATTCAGGCATTTGAACAACAGCTATTGGATTATCACCATTACTTGAGTTACGTAAACTGGCACGAGTTAAATTAAGTTGTGAACTATATTTTTGATTAATTAATTGATAGGCATCAGTACCAATAGATACCCAGACCTTTTTATCAGAAGCGCTAGTGAGTGCCGCTGAAGTGGCAAGTGCAGGCAGTGAAATAGCTGCTCCGCTTACCATGAGTAAAGTGTAAATACTTTTTTTCATAAATCACCTGTTTGTGTAAGGTAAAATAAATTGAAATAGTAACAATAATACGGGTTACAGAAACAAATAGAGGGACTTAAGTCCCTCTATTGTTGAGCTTGGTAAAACGATTGATTACGGATTCGCTTTTAGGTTTAAGCTAACACCTGAAGCGGCTGAATATCCATAAAGATCAATGTGCCATGTTCCTGCGCCTGGGTTATTAAAAGTACAGGTCTCATAGTTACCGTTTTTATATGGACGACAATCATAAGCTGATAGAGTTGACTGAGCGCCTCTACGGACATACAAGTCTGCATCACCGTAGCCACCTGAAATAGTGATAGTCATACTTGAGTAACCCGCTGGTAAAACGTGCGTGTAACGAGTCCATTGACTTTGAGCAACTGAAATATTACTGACTGTTTCATCAACTGGTGGGTTAGTTGGATCTGGGTCTGGGTCAGTTCCACCACTGTAGCTTGCTTTAATGCTTACACCAGAGAAGGCACTATAAGCTTTTAAACGAACATAGTAAGTGCCACCGGTTTGGCTACCAGTACAAGATTCTGAGTTACCATTTTTGTATGGACGACAATCATAACTTGAGTCGGTTGGTTTAGAACCAAACTTCACATATAAGTCAGCATCGCCGCTACCACCGCTCATCACAAAGCTAATGTTTGAAGCGCCAGCTGGTACTTTGAATGTGTAGTTTAACTCTTCACCACGGCTAGCACTTAAACCAGTTTTAGCAACACCATTTTGTAGTTCACTGCCTGGAGTTGGATCTGGATCCGGATCGGGATCTGGACCAGTCGGGCAAGAACCCACACCCACTGCACACCAAGCTGTTTCAACAGCATGCTTTTCCGTTGCACCATATAAATCTTGCGCAGCAGAAGCGGTAGCAGTACGAGCCCCAGAGAATTGAGTATTCTGGTTCATGTAAGTGGTTAAAGCACGGTAGAAAATTTTCTCAGCTTTCGCCATACCAATTGAAGGAACCTGTGCATTGGTTTTGTTACGTGGATGTTTACCACCATCAACTAGTAATACATAAGCTAAGTTAGCAATCCCTGAGTTCCAGTGAACACCGCCATTATCTTGACTACCTTGATAACGCTCAGGGTAATAGTCTTTTGAACGGTTATCTTTCGTCGGATTGTTCATATAGCGTAATGCTTTACCTGATTGATTATATAATCCATCACCTAACAACCAACTAGAAGAAGTGGTACCATTTTTAAAAGATTCAGAACTAACTCCGAAAATATCAGACCAAGCTTCATTCAAAGCACCTGATTCGTTACGATAAACTAGGGCTGCTGTGTACTGAGTTAAACCGTGAGTGAACTCATGGCCTATGACATCAAAGTCACTAGTGAAATCATTATCAAATCCCCCACCAGCTCGACCGTACAACATCTGACTTCCAGTCCAGTAAGCATTGGATTCGCCTAGGTCGACACTAGAAATCATAGTCATACCGTTGCCGTTTAAGCTATCACGGTTATGTTTTTGCATGAAATAGTCATGGACTTTAGAAGCTCCATTATGGGCACGTTGAGCTGCTGCATTACCACCACAACTTTGGTTGTTAGTACACAATAGTCGACCAGGTGCTTGGTTAGATGAACCACCATTTAAAGTGTAGGTTTTCCAAGATTTTGCCGAGTGAACTTGTGGGTGTCTTTCGATTAATTCAGCAGTGCTCGCATCAAAGTACATAAAGTCACGACCGAAATCACCTGGGCCATTGTCCCAAGATACTTCAATACGCCAAACTAAATGGGTTGAATTGCTTTCTGGAGTATAAAGGTAAGCTAGCTCTGGTGCATTTAATGCTTTACCGAATGATTGAGCTACTGCTTTAGCCTGACTACCATTGTCATGGCTTGCTAACATTGAAGCGGAATTAGCTGGGCTTGAATCAACTGCTAAAGTCCCTGTTAATGCATAAACTTCACCAGAAGTGTTTGCACTAGTGAGTGAGCTGTTAGTGACATTAGCATGTAAAATCATGCTGGTACCATACACTTTTAAATCGTTAATGGTTTGGTTGAAATGAGTGTGTGATTTACCGAGCTCATCAATCCATTGGCGTTTTACTTGAAAGTCTTCTTGACCAGTAAAACCGTAAGCCGATTGTGAAGCAAGAATATTTTTTAGTGCGTTAGCGGCTGTTTTTTGTGTCATGGAACCGAGGTTGCCAGTAGCAAAAGTCGGTGCGCCATTCGCTGATTGGTTTTCAATATTAATTGAAAAGTTATTATTTGCACTAGCGCTAAAAGCCATCGCTGAAAGCGACGTAGCAACTAATACGGACAGTGTTTTTATTTTCATTGTTTATTTTCTCCGTAAACAGAAATGCTTGGTATAATTATTGTTTATTGGTTTTCCTTATTAACTTGCGATTAATTAATCCAACCTCGCTAATCGCAAACTAGTAGTCTAAGAAGGTTATCTAGATTTTTGTCCAAATGATATCTTAGATACCTGGAAAATCTTATTGTTATATTTTTTTTAATGCAAATAAATAGTGTGTTTATGTCACAAAATTCGGTGTGAATATTACCCGTCAAAATGATTGAATATCACGCTATGTTTTATCACCCTAGCGTTTCATTGAGATGTCCGACCAGTTGGTTTTTGCTTTGTTTTTGAAAAGAATTTTATTTTTTTAGCATCATTAAATTCGATAAAAACTATTAATGAGATAATGTGTTGATAATAATGTGATAGAGTTTGTGAAGTGGGTTGTTTGTATAATAAAAAGAATCATAACTATTCTTATTTTTATTGAGCTAAAAAAAGGAGCCGAAGCTCCTTTTTTAGATAAATGTCGATCGATAACTTAAGGATTTGCTTTTAAGTTTAATGTAACACCCGATGCGGCAGAGTATCCATAAATGTCAATGTACCAAGTATCAGCGCCTGGGTTGTTAAAGCTGCAAGTTTCATTATTTCCGTTTTTATATGGACGACAATCATAAGCAGATTGAGTTGACTGAGCGCCTTTACGGACATATAAATCTGCATCGCCTGTTCCACCTGAAATGCTTACTGTCATGGTTGAGTAACCCGCTGGTAAAACTTGGGTATAACGAGTCCATTGACCTTGAGCAACTGAAACGTTATTCACTGTTTCATCAATTGGTGTGTTTGGATCAGGATCTGGGTCAGTTCCACCATTGTAGCTTGCTTTAATGCTTACACCAGAGAAGGCACTGTAAGCTTTTAAACGCACATAGTAAGTGCCACCGGTTTGGCTACCAGTACAAGATTCTGAGTTTCCATTTTTGTATGGACGACAATCATAACTTGAATCAGTTGGAGCAGAGCCAAACTTCACATATAAGTCAGCATCACCACTACCACCACTCATCACAAAGCTGATGTTTGAAGCGCCAGCTGGTACTTTGAATGTGTAGTTTAATGCTTGTCCTGTGCTAGCACTTAAACCGGTTTTAGCTACACCATTTTGTAGTTCGCCACCTGGAGTTGGATCTGGATCGGGATCTGGACCAGTCGGACAAGAACCCACACCCACTGCACACCAAGCTGTTTCAACTGCATGTTTTTCCGTTGCACCATATAAATCTTGCGCAGCAGAAGCCGTTGCAGTACGAGCCCCAGAGAATTGAGTATTCTGGTTCATGTAAGTGGTTAAAGCACGGTAGAAAATTTTCTCAGCTTTCGCCATACCAATTGAAGGAACCTGTGCATTGGTTTTGTTACGTGGATGTTTACCACCATCAACTAGTAATACATAAGCTAAGTTAGCAATCCCTGAGTTCCAGTGAACACCGCCATTATCTTGACTACCTTGATAACGCTCAGGGTAATAGTCTTTTGAACGGTTATCTTTCGTCGGATTGTTCATATAGCGTAATGCTTTACCTGATTGATTATATAATCCATCACCTAACAACCAACTAGAAGAAGTGGTACCATTTTTAAAAGATTCAGAACTAACTCCGAAAATATCAGACCAAGCTTCATTCAAAGCACCTGATTCGTTACGATAAACTAGGGCTGCTGTGTACTGAGTTAAACCGTGAGTGAACTCATGGCCTATGACATCAAAGTCACTAGTGAAATCATTATCAAATCCCCCACCAGCTCGACCGTACAACATCTGACTTCCAGTCCAGTAAGCATTGGATTCGCCTAGGTCGACACTAGAAATCATAGTCATACCGTTGCCGTTTAAGCTATCACGGTTATGTTTTTGCATGAAATAGTCATGGACTTTAGAAGCTCCATTATGGGCACGTTGAGCTGCTGCATTACCACCACAACTTTGGTTGTTAGTACACAATAGTCGACCAGGTGCTTGGTTAGATGAACCACCATTTAAAGTGTAGGTTTTCCAAGATTTTGCCGAGTGAACTTGTGGGTGTCTTTCGATTAATTCAGCAGTGCTCGCATCAAAGTACATAAAGTCACGACCGAAATCACCTGGGCCATTGTCCCAAGATACTTCAATACGCCAAACTAAATGGGTTGAATTGCTTTCTGGAGTATAAAGGTAAGCTAGCTCTGGTGCATTTAATGCTTTACCGAATGATTGAGCTACTGCTTTAGCCTGACTACCATTGTCATGGCTTGCTAACATTGAAGCGGAATTAGCTGGGCTTGAATCAACTGCTAAAGTCCCTGTTAATGCATAAACTTCACCAGAAGTGTTTGCACTAGTGAGTGAGCTGTTAGTGACATTAGCATGTAAAATCATGCTGGTACCATACACTTTTAAATCGTTAATGGTTTGGTTGAAATGAGTGTGTGATTTACCGAGCTCATCAATCCATTGGCGTTTTACTTGAAAGTCTTCTTGACCAGTAAAACCGTAAGCCGATTGTGAAGCAAGAATATTTTTTAGTGCGTTAGCGGCTGTTTTTTGTGTCATGGAACCGAGGTTGCCAGTAGCAAAAGTCGGTGCGCCATTCGCTGATTGGTTTTCAATATTAATTGAAAAGTTATCGTTTGCACTTGCACTAAAAGTCATCGCTGATAGCGATGCTGCGATTAGCACAGACAGTGTTTTTAATTTCATGGTGTTCTCCTAAAATACATTGTTTACTTGGTATTTTATTATTGATAAGTTTTCCATCATGTTTGTAAGATACACTGCATAAAAGTCCATTTTTTAAATTACCCTGATATATTAGTGACAAGTTAACTTGCTCATTGCTATATCAATCTAAGGTTATTAATAACAAAAGTTTTTAATTGGCTTGTTAAGCAAATCCAAATAAAAAACTTTTAATCTCTTTGTTTAGATAATATCTTAGATACAAACGGAATATTATTGAGGTACTGTTTAAAATGCAAATTGATAACGGGCTTGTGTCACAAATTTTTGCGTGAATATTACATATTGAATTTGGTTGCACCTGCAATAAGTTTTATTCTCGTAGCGTTGCATACAGTCATCTGACCAGCGCATTTTTAATATCTTTTGGGGTAATATATTGAGCCTTAATTCGCAAACAAATATTTAGTTTGAGTTATAAATAATAAATTTTTTTTTGATGATGAAATTGTTACGAGGTAATAAAATTAATTAAGTTATTTAACAAAGTGTTTTTATTTTTTTATGAGATTATTGTAGTAAAAAATGAGTAAAAAAATTTGTTTAGCCTCAACTTAATTTTGATAATTTAAGTTTGTTGTTATTAAGTTTATATTGGCATTACTTTTTTTAGGGAACTAATAAAAGTAAAAGAGGGGATTAATTTCCCCTCTAAAAAGATACAATTATTTAGGTGTTGCTTTTAAATTTAATGTAATTCCTGAAGCAGATGAATAACCATAAATATCAATATACCAGGTATCAGCGTCTGGGTTATTAAAGTTACAAGTTTCGTTATTACCATTTTTGTAAGGGCGGCAATCATAAGCAGATTGAGTTGATTGAGCACCTTTACGGACATACAAATCTGCATCACCACTACCGCCTGAAATTTTAATTTCCATCGTTGAGTAGCCTGCAGGTAAAACCTGAGTATAGCGGCTCCATTGTCCCTGTGATACTGAAACATTATTGATGGTTTCATTAATTGGATCGTTGCCTGGATTGGGATCTGGGTCTGGATCAGGAGTTGTATTGCCTGTATAACTGGCTTTAATACTTAAACTAGAAAAAGCACTATAAGCTTTTAGGCGAATGTAATAGGTGCCGCCAGTTTGGCTACCGGTGCAAGACTCTGTATTGCCACTTTTATAAGGTCGACAATCGTAGCTTGAATCGGTTGGGGCTGAACCAAACTTCACATATAAATCTGCATCACCACTGCCACCGCTCATTTCAAACTTAATGTTAGTTGCACCTGAAGGTACTTTGAAAGTGTATTTTAAATCGCTGCCTGTACTAGCACTTAAACCGGTTTTAGCGACACCATTTTGGAGTTCATTACCACCTGGGTTTGGATCAGGATCGGGATCTGGATCGGGGGTTGTGCCAGTGCCACCTTTAGCTAACTCGCCCACATAAGCCGCTGCTAATTTGGCAAATTTGATCGAATGGTTCACATCATAAGAGGTATCGTTTGCGGTGTGAATTGCTTGGTTTGAATCGTTAAATTTGGCTTCAGCAGGAAAAGATGCGGCTACTCCTTGGTTGTGCCAAGAGGCATGATCAGAACAGGCATAACCACATTGATCCGTTCCATGAGATATTCCTGGTAAATAAGTGTCGATCAACTGTTTCATAAATTGTGTTTGTGAGTTATTTGTATAATCAGACATAAATACAATGTCGGCACTTTGTGGGCCCTTACGACCTGTCATATCAAATTGAGCTGCACCAATAACACTGCTACTCATACTTTGTGCAATGGCTTTTGAACCTCGTAGGCCGACTTCTTCTGCTGCATATCCCATCAGTTTTATGGTACGTTTGGGTTTAAAGCCGCTAGCAACAATGGCTCGTAGTGTTTCTGTAATAACGGCAATGCCAGACGCATTGTCATCTGCACCTGGAGCTCGACCTGAAGATGGGTTCGATTGATTGATAGAATCTAAATGCCCACCAATGACCACTACTTCAGAGGCATTTGTTGTGCCGGTAATGGTGGCAATTACAGATGGTTGATTCCAAGTGTGGTTATAAGTTTCAACACTAATATCAGAACGGCCATTGCTAATACTTGACCACTTATTTTTAATCCAGTTGGCAGCATCGACACCAGATTGCTGGGTGTAATAACGATTATGATAACTTTTTAATGAGTTAACAGTGGAGGTTAAATTACTGGTTGAAAGTTGATTGAGCAAAGCGTTAACGCCAGCCGAATTATCAATGGTGTAATTAACGGCAACAGAAGGAAGCATTTGTGCTGGCATCATGGCAAAAGTTTGTGCTTCATTAAATGTGTCATGAAATACAAAACCTCCGCAACGATTAAATTCATCGTGCATGAATTCACTGAGTGCATTGATTTGTGATTCTGGTATTTGAACCACCGCAACATTTCCATGACTTGCATTGTGAATATTAGCACGGGCTAAGCTTAGTTTTGATGAGTGCTTTTGATTAATCAGTTCATAGGCATCGGCCCCAATAGAGACCCACACTTTTTTTTCTGTAGCACTGGTTAAACTGTCTGATTCGGCAAAAGCGGATTGCATTAAGGCAACAACACTAAATGCCAGTAAAGCTATTATATTTTTTTTCATGGTCGAAAACCTCTACCCGTAGGTAAGAAATAGTTATGTCAATTAGTTAGTTTTTAAGAGTAAAAACAAAAGAAATTTAAAGAGGGACAGAAAGTCCCTCTAGAAAGGCAATCTCTTATGGATTAGCTTTTAGATTTAATGTAATACCCGATGCGGCAGAGTATCCATATATATCAATGTACCAAGTGTCTGCGCCCGGATTATTGAAGCTACAACTTTCACTGTTACCATTTTTGTATGGACGACAATCATAAGCAGATTGAGTTGATTGAGCGCCTTTACGCACGTACAAATCTGCATCGCCCGTTCCACCAGAAATGGTCACCGTCATGGTTGAGTAACCAGCCGGTAAAACTTGGGTGTAACGAGTCCATTGACCTTGGGCAACTGAAACATTATTCACTGTTTCATCAATCGGTGGGTTAGTTGGATCAGGATCTGGATCAGTACCGCCAGTGTAACTTGCTTTGATACTTACATTAGAGAAAGTGCTATAAGCTTTTAAACGTACATAGTAAGTGCCACCGGTTTGACTACCAGTACAAGACTCAGCGTTACCACTTTTGTATGGACGACAATCATAGCTTGAATCAGTTGGTTTAGAACCAAACTTCACATATAAGTCAGCGTCACCACTACCACCGCTCATTACAAAGTTAATGTTTGAAGCGCCTGTAGGAACTTTAAAAGTATAGTTTAATTCGCTACCCGCATTAGCACTTAAACCAGTTTTAGCCACACCATTTTGTAGTTCATTACCTGGAGTTGGATCTGGATCGGGATCTGGATCGGGACCAGTCGGACAAGAGCCAACACCAACTGCACACCAGGCCGTTTCAACAGCATGCTTTTCAGTTGCACCGTATAAATCTTGCGCAGCAGAAGCGGTTGCCGTACGAGCACCAGAGAATTGAGTATTTTGGTTCATGTAAGTAGTTAAAGCACGATAGAAAATTTTCTCTGCCTTAGCCATTCCAATTTGTGGAACCGTAGCATTGGTTTTATTGCGTGGATGAGAGCCTCCATCAACTAATAATACATAAGCTAAGTTAGCAATCCCTGAGTTCATATGAACACCACCGTTATCTTGAGTACCGGTATAACGCTCAGGATAATAATCTTTTGAGCGGTTATCTTTAGTTGGGTTGTTCATATAACGGAAAGCTTTTCCTGCCTGGTTATAAAGCCCATCACCTAATAACCAAGATGAGCTGGTTGTCCCATTTTTGAAAGATTCAGCGGTTACGCCAAAAATATCAGACCAGGCTTCATTCAATGCTCCTGACTCATTTCTGTAAACTAACTTTGCAGTATTACCTGTGACACCATGGGTAAATTCATGAGCGATAACATCAAAGTCGCTGGTAAAATCATTATCAACATTTTGCCCAGCACGGCCATAAAGCATTTGAGAACCTGTCCAGTAAGCATTTTCTTCACCTAAATCAACACTAGAAATCATAGTCATGCCATTACCGTCTAAGCTGTCACGATTATGTTTTTGCATAAAATAATCATGAACTTTAGAAGCACCATCATGAGCTCGTTGGGCCGCTTGGTTACCCCCACAGCTTTGATTGTTAGTACACAATAATCGACCTGGCGCTGATTGTGAGTTACCGCCGTTTAATGTATAAGTTTTCCAAGATTTTGCTGAGTGAACTTGTGGGTGTCTTGTGATTAGCTCGTTAGAACTGGCATCGTAATACATAAAATCACGTCCAAAATCACCAGGGCCATTATCCCAAGATACTTCCATACGCCATGCCAGTGTTGTTGCTCCTGTTTCTGGAACATAAATGTAGGATAGTTCAGGTGAACCAATAACATTTCCTATTGTTTGGGCTATGGCTTTTGCCTGACTGCCATTGTCATGACTCGCTAGCATTGAAGCAGAATTAGCTGGGCTTGAATCAACCGCTAAGGTACCTGTTAATGCATAAACTTCACCAGCAGTATTGGCACTGGTTAAAGCATTGTTAGTCACATTGGCATGTAAGATCATGCTCGTACCATACACTTTTAAACCGTTAATCGTTTGATTGAAATGAGTATGTGATTTACCGAGCTCATCAATCCATTGGCGCTGTATTTGAAAGTCTTCTTTGCCTGTAAAACCATAGCTTGTTTGTGAAGAAATAATACTTTTTAGAGTATCGGCTGCTGTTTTTTGTGTCATGGAACCTAAGTTACCAGTGACAAAAGATGGGGTTCCATTACTTGTCTGATTGTGAACAGTCATTGACAAGCTATCGTTTGCACTAACGCCAAAAGTCATCGCTGAAAGCGATGCTGCGACGAGTACTGATAGAGTTTTTAATTTCATTGTATTCTCCTAAAACACATTTTTTTGCTTGTTTTTTTTATTGATAAATTTTCCGTTATTTTTGTAAGATATCCAGCAAAAAATCTCCATTTTTTATTATCCTGATAATAGAAATGACAAATGATTAGGTCATTACTTTATCGATCTAAGATTATTAATCATAAATATTTTTGTAATTATGCTTATCATATGCAATATGAAAAACACTTAGAAAGCTAATTAAGATAATATCTAAGATACGAGCAAAATATTATTAAGATATGGTTTGATATGCAAGTTGAGAAGATCGATTCAGTCACAAGTTTTTATGTGAATATTACACATAAAAAATACTTTTATTTGCAACTAGTTGTTTTTATTTGTATTAAGCATGACATCAGACCAGTTGTGTTGCTAAGGTTTTCTGATGATATTTTTTTAGCTTTTTTATTCAAAATAAAAGACTAACAAATATCAAGATTAGCTTAGAATAATAAAGAGATTAGGTTGAAGTAATATTAAGATTGGCTCGATAGAATATTATGAACAGGTTGAGGTAATATTAATATTTTAGGCCAAAATATTAAAAAAATTAGGCTGAAATAATCAGGACTTAATATTTTTTTGTGGAATTTATTAGGGAAAATTAATTTTATATTTATAATCCATCCAAAGAAAAATGATATTGAAATTGTTTTTATTTTGAATGTTAAAATGTAATTACTTTCTAAAAATGCTTACATAAAAAACAATGTCGCTAATCCAAGAAAAGAGAAAAAGCCGACCATGTCGGTTACAGTGGTTAATACGCCGCCGCCGGACAAGGCGGGATCAATATTCATTTTGGTCATAATCATTGGTAGCATTGCACCAACTGTTGCACCAACTATCAAGTTGATGATCATCGCTCCTGCAATAATGAAGCTGAGTTGAGGCGCATAAACTGAATATTGAATAAAATTAAACCAAAGGTAGACGCATAGTCCGACCACAATAGCGCATAGAATACCGTTTAAAACGCTAACGCCCAGTTCTTTCATCATAAGCCAACGAAAGTTATTACTGCTAATGTGTGATCGTTTTCATCAAGTCCAGCCATACTCATAAGTGAGTGATCGGCATCTTCTATAATTACGTCAACAACATCGTCAATGGTAATGCGTCCTACTAGCTTGCCATTTTCATCTACAACTGGGGCCAAAATAAGGTCGCGTCTTTCAAATAATTTGGCAACTTCATTATCTGATAGTGAGATAGGGAGCAGATCTACTTCTGCTTATCATAATCCCTATTTATACAAACTATCACACTAGTATTAACTTAGATAAGTTCATTAGTCACCAATAATAAATGCGACAAAATTCATACAACAGAAAAATGAACCTAGTAAACTACCTTTTCAATTTCAATCAGCCAATAAGGATATTCAAGCGTGTACCCTCATATCAAACTAGAACATACCCATATAGAAAAGTTACTAGTTGAGTTTTCTAAAATAGACAAACCAACCGCAGCCGATTTTGCCGCATTCACAACCCGAGGGTTAATATGCGATAATCTGGATAAATATAGACTTAAAGCGGCTAAGATGTCTAGAGATGAACTAAAAAAAGAAAAGCATAACTCATCCCGTCTTGCCAGACATATGATCAAAGCGGGTGATCCTCGTCCCTCAACGTATTGTGATTGTCATGCATTGATTTCTGGCTCAAGAAAAGAAGCGATGGGTTTACGTTTAGTTTTAGCCTCACTTCAATTGAGAATTGATGATCCACATAATGGATGTTGGTTGCCTAGAGATTGGCAGTATAGGATATACATGCCAAACTATTTACGCAAAGCAGTGCCTCACTGTCGTATTCATCATAAAAAATATTATCAATGGTTAGGACAATTTATTGATCGTAATATAACACGAACAACAGAACAACTTATCAATACTTTGCGGTTAGCTAGAACAGCTCTACAAAGCGGAGCCGTACCGCCTGAAGTTATGCCAAAAACGGGATTATAAATAATGCTTTATACATTAATTAATGACTTTGATAATTATGAGACTTTATGCTTTGATGAAGAGCAAACTAGTCGAGTGTTTGATAACCTTGGCGAGGGGGTTGACAGTGAAATTCATTTTAACGGCGTACCGCACAGTTATAAAAAGCTGATTAAAGAACCTTTGATATTTACATTTCCTATTGAGGACAAAAAATGTCAAATACCGGATTTAAATCTGCATTTAGGGCGCTTGTTTTTAAATAAAAAATCTTATAACGTGCTTTACCCTTTAATAAAAAATGATGGTGAGTTTTTACCCGCGACTTATGAAAAAGGTGAAGCTTACTTTTTTATTCCATTTCATGTTGCGGAGAATGTAGATGCCATTAATAAGGAATTATCCGTAGAAAATGAGTGGAATTACTTTGACCATTTAGTGTTTGATGAAGAAAAAGTTAAAAATTGGCCATTATTTAGAATGAAAAAAAACGGTTATAAAACGGTTTATTGTCAGGAAAATATTAAAGAAGCGATTGAGCAAGCAGACCTTAAAGGTTTATATATTACTAACGATTTAGCTAATATATTTCCCGAAGAACAAAGCTCCCACTCAAAACCGAATTAACTTGAGGTATCAATTTTTAGAATGAGTTAGTGAAAAGGTAAAGTGGTTAAACCGTTTATTAATCGAGCAATGATTCAAACAGCAGATCAACTTATTAATGCTTTACGATTGGTTAGGACTTCACTACAAGGTGGGGCTGTATCACCAGAAGTTATGCCAAAAATGGGGGGCAAGATCGAACACTCCCTTAAGCTTCGCGCTTGCTAACATAACAAAACGGCTAGGAACAGACACATCGTTATGCAGTTGACCTTTTTTCTGTAATTTTGGAATGAGCAATTCTACTAATTCTACTGGGGGAACTGTCCGTGGGGCAGCTTGAGGTACACTGTTAAACAGAGCAAACGATGGTTAGAGAAAAAGCAAATAGTATGCAGGCAAATAGAGCGATTTAGACAATTGCTTACATAAAAAACAATGTCGCTAATCCAAGAAAAGAGAAAAAGCCGACCATGTCGGTTACAGTGGTTAATACGACGCCGCCGGACAAGGCGGGATCAATATTCATTTTTGTCATAATCATTGGTAGCATTGCACCAACTGTTGCACCAACTATCAAGTTGATGATCATCGCTCCTGCAATAATGAAGCTGAGTTGAGGCGCATAAACTGAATATTGAATAAAATTAAACCAAAGGTAGACGCATAGTCCGACCACAATAGCCCATAGAATACCGTTTAAAACGCTAACGCCCAGTTCTTTCATCATAAGCCAACGAAAGTTATTACTGCTAATGTGTCCGACACTTAGTCCACGGATAACTAGCGTCAGTGTTTGGGTGCCTGCTATTCCGCCCATACTTGGAACTATCGGCTGTAAAATGGCTAATGCGGTAACTATTTTTATTGTTTCTTCAAAAACACCAATGACAGATACGGCAACCATGACAGTGATTAAATTAATACCTAGCCACACAGCTCTTCTTTTAGCACTGGTATAGACAGGAGCAAATGTGTCATCGTTTTCATCAAGTCCAGCCATACTCATAAGTGAGTGATCGGCATCTTCTATAATTACGTCAACAACATCGTCAATGGTAATGCGTCCTACTAGCTTGCCATTTTCATCGACAACTGGGGCTGAAATAAGATCGCGTCTTTCAAATAATTTGGCAACTTCATCATCTGGTAATGAGATAGGGATCGGCTGTATTTCATGATCAAGGACTTCATCAATCGTTTGTTCTGGTTGGCTGGTGAGCAGTGATGATAAACTGACAGAGCCAATAAACTTGTCATCCGTATCGACAACATAGATACAATCAGTTGTTTTGCTCAGCTCGCCTTTCATGCGTATATAACGCATAACAACTTCGATGGTGACTTCTGGCCTAACGGTTACTGCATTGGTGTTCATTAAGCCACCGGCGGTATCTTCCGAGTAACTTAAGACATGTTCGATACGATGCCTGTCTTGAACACGCATCGAAGCCAGTACTTCTTGTACCATTTCATCGGGTAAATCGCCTAAAATATCGGCTTGATCGTCTATTTCGAGATCACGAGTGGCGGCTGCCAGTTCGGCTGGCTCCATTTTTACCGCGTATTCATTACGTATCTCATCATCAAGAAACTGTAGAACCTGTCCCTCTCGTTCGGTATTGATTAAGCGCCAGAGAATATCTCGCTCTTTGGGAGGTGTTGATTCTAAAAAATGAGCAACATCAGCCGCAGGTAATTCGTTGAGCATTGTCCGAACCTGCATAAACTTACCATTTTGCAACGCTTCATTGACGCGTTGTAGTTGGTCGCTACTGTATTCGTTTTCGAAGTTTTCCAGTATTGGCATTGTTCTTTTGGCTTATTTTAATGCAAGAAGGAATTTTCTTGCCAAGTTAGACTCGGGACAGATGAAATTATCACAAGTTATTGAAATTCTGTCCAATTTTTATTGAGTTATATGGCTGTTTAGTTTGAATGATTAAAAAATATACCACCAATAAGTAGAGCCGTTGTAAAAGTTGAGTCAGTATGAAAAGTATAGTGGGTGTTTGCAGTAAGTGCGCAGGGTTTAAGTTTTATTTATTCGAACTGTATAAAATACTTGGTAAAGAAAGGCGCTTGCGGACTTTCACAAAACTATGGTAAAACAGCGCCAACTGTGACTTGTTTATAATCTTAAAGGAATTCAAAAACTATGCCTTCGTTCGATATTGTTTCTGAAATTGATACTCATGAGTTGAGTAATGCTGTTGATCAAGCGAATAGAGAAATATCTACTCGTTTTGACTTAAAAGGCTCGTCTTCTAATTTTGAATTAGATAATAAGGTTGTTAAAGTTACTGCTGATGCAGGATTTCAAGCTAAACAGTTAGTCGATATTTTACGAATTAAGTTAGTGAAACGTAATATTGATGCTCAATCAATGGATATTGGTGATGTTGTACCATCTGGCAAAATCGTGCATCAAAATGTTGTGATTCGAGAAGGTATTGAACAAGCTTTGGCCAAAAAAATTGTCAAATTAATTAAAGAAGCTAAATTCAAAGTGCAAACTAGTATTCAAGGTGACAAATTAAGAGTGACAGGTAAAAAGCGTGATGAGCTGCAAAGTGTTATGCAGATGCTGAAACAATCTGATCTTGAGTGGCCTCTACAGTATAACAACTTCAGAGACTAGTTTGATTTGTATGGATGTTTAGAGTGGTTAGAAAAAGATAAGTATGAAAGAAGTTAGTACGAAATGGATACTCATACTGGCATGGTGAAATTTTGTATTAATAAATAGCTTTGTCTAGACTGGCTTTTGGCTTTTGAAAGGGCGTAATTCGCATCTTGAATAATATGAGAAACAGACAAGTGCTGTTCCTCATTATAGATAACACTACCAATTCTTGCATCAACATAAAGCTCAACTTCACTGTTAATTGGTTGCTCTATGTTGATGAGTTCTTCATAAATTCTTTGAATACATTGCTCGGCATCTTGACGATTATTGATTGTTGCGGCAATACAAAATTGCTCATCACTAAAGCGGCAAATTAAATCATAAGGTCTTAATACTTTGGTTAAGGATTGACTGACTGTTGTTAACAAATGATTTCCAATGCTGTATCCATAGTTCATACTAATTTTTTTAGCTTGCTGTATTTCTACAACAGCAATCATTAATGAATCATCACTACGTCGGCAGCGATCCATTTCTTCAGACAAGCGTTGAAAAAATGCTGGACGTAATAATGTGCCAGTTAAATGATCATAAGTTGAGCCTTTAAAGAAGTGCCAATATTTGTGGGTTAAAGTGAGCGTGAATACGACACCAACAATTGCAGAGGCTAGCGGCATCATACGAGGACGAATTATCAAATCCATTTCAAATAAACCATTAGCCTGCATAATGGCGTCATAGAGCAATAATATCCATCCACCAATACAAGTAATCGAAATTGTTAAGGCATATTTGCGTTGTTTATGTATCGCTATAATTAGTGCACTACCGTTAACAAAAAAGGTAATCGTTAATAGTAA
Source organism: Aliikangiella litoralis (assembly GCF_052495765.1). Next base: position 1,951,006 of record NZ_CP199292.1, read on the forward strand.
GAAATAGTTAATCTCTGCCAACTCTCGAAGATAAATTGCGTAAGGCCAAACAATTAATATTAAGCCTGAGATCCCCAAAAAATATAGTCCTGCTGTATATATTCGGCGTAACTCTAAGTCGAAAAAGCTGAAAAGAAATAGCGATATAGAGAGCATGCCGAACACTAGCATGAAAGACTCCATCTTAAATGCTGAACTTAAGTCGAGTCCTAAGTCGATCGGCGTGTGCGAACGGGCAATTGAAACCAGTGAAAAGGCGAAAAGAAAAAGCATAAAATAAACGGTTTCTTGATTGCCTTTAACCACAATAAAATAAAATACAGGAAATATGGTGAGTAGTAGCAAAATAGAAGCGACAATTAAATACGAGTAGTTCTGTCCTTGCAAAGCGCTTTGTTGGGTTAAGTAATTCCCAATTATTGGAGCACTTGTTTGAATACCTGGCAGGTTACGGGAGCTAAAAGTATGAATTTCAATTTGGTTGAATTGGTTGAAGTGAATCAATTCATTGGGAATAAGGTACAACCGTTTTAATCTGAAGCCACTTTCAAATGTTGGTGAAAACTGTCCTGTTTTACCGATAAGTTCCTTATTAATGTAAATTTTATCGACATCATCGATATTCGGTAGCCAAATACCTAAAGGGATCCCTTTTAAATTACTGTTAGGAATAAACTCCTTCGTATAAGTTTGATGAGTAACATTTTCTGGTAAATGGCGGTTTTTTTCTGGGAGCTGTTTTGCATTGCATATTGCTTGCTGAGACTCAAAGTGCAAACAGGTTTGCCAGTTGTTTTTCAGCTCAATAGGAACTTTGTCTATTAGTTGAGCTGAATGTGCGGGTAAATTAAAGAAAATAATAATAAAAAATAATACGCCATGTAAGGCGTATTGCAAAGCTATTAATTTTTTAAAGTTATTGGTCATGCTTAAAGTGTTTATGCAATCATGCTATCTTGCTCACCCGAATTTTGCTCGCCCGAATCTTGCTCCGGTAACTCAGCATCGGTATTGGGAAAAATATCGTCAAACGCGATGTAGGTTGAGGCGATTAATACACAAAGAATTATCAGATAACCAATAATAATCAGAGGTCCAGCCAACATCCAACTAATGGCTGATGCAATGCCAATGATAATCATAAACACAAAACCAATTAGCATGCCCATTAGTCCATACACTAAAAACGGCACAAAATTAGTCATACAAGCTTTAAAGCTTAACTTCATAGCATCTAAAGGTTGTATATTTCGTAGCATAACCAGTGAAGGGGCAAACCAATAAGCCATCATCGCAGGGATAATGAGAGCCATTGCGATTAAAAATGGTAAAATGAGTAAATTTAAAATGTCTTCTGGTGACATCTTTTGTAGTGCTTCAGGGTTGTTGAGTTCGTCTAATCCAATACTTAAGCCAATAGTACCCATTATCATAAAAACAAGGATAATAATGCCCATTACAGAAGCGACATAAATAAGCCCAACAATCGCTAGTGGACCAAACTTTTTGTCAAAACCTTTAAAAAGGTGTTCTACTTTGAATTCTTTTTTCTGTTTAATTTGATGACAGCCGTACATAAAACCACCAGCTAAAACAGGGGCCAAAACATTAGCTAGTATATTTAAAAGTGGTATAACGGTAAGAATAACCATAAATATGCCAGTAATTAGTATGCTGGCAAGCCAAGTGCCTGGGCTGTATAAAAAGTAATGGATTCCTGATGTAAGCCAACGACCACCGTTACCTGCCGGTACTTTTCGCGGTTCATTTGAAGGAAGGTTGGGGGTGGTTAAATTAGACTCAGGGCTGTTATAGAGGTTATCTGACACTCATTTCTCCTTAAAATCACAAAATCCACAGGATGATGATTTCGGTAAAATTTACATATGAACAATAGTAGCTACTATAATCAATTAAGACTTTAGCAACAAGTGATGCTTATGGCTGATGATAATTTAGAATCTGCAAATGTGCTTTTAATTGAGCCATCAAAGCTTTATCAGCAAATCGTGGCGCAACAGTTAGAAAAAGTTGGTTTAAGTGTCAGTATCACCAATAGTGGCAAAAAGGCACTAGCTATTGCTAAAAAGTCGACATTTTTGCTGATTCTTTGCGCAAATGAGCTCCCAGATTACGAAGGCGTTGAGTTGGCAACAGAGTTGCGTAAATATTTAGGTATTAAGGTTCCTTTGTTATTACTGACTTCATCTGATGATAAAAAACTCATTCGTAAAGCACTTGAACGAGATGTCACTGAGGTGATTATTCGCGATAGGCTGGTTGAGATGAGAGATTATATTTCTTCGATATGCAAAGAGGTGCAACAAAACAAAAAGCAGTCTGCGCATATATTATTCATTGAAGACTCTGAAGCTATTGCTATGCAGACAGAAAAGTTTTTTTTAGAACAAGGCTACCAAGTCACACAACTAACGAATGCAGAAGGAGCTTTAGCGTTGTTTAATGAGCAATCTTTTGACTTGATTATTACTGATATTTTGTTAGAAGGAAAAATGACTGGTATGGGGCTTATTCGACATGTGAGAAATCTTAGTGAACCAATTTGCAAACTCCCGATTATTGCTATTTCTGGATTAGATAAGGCCAGTCAGAGAATTGAAGCTTTAAGACAAGGTGCGACTGATTTTATCAGTAAGCCTATGGATAATGATGAATTGGTTGTTCGAGCCAAGAATTTGATAAGAGCGAAAAAACTGCATGATAAAGTGCTAGAGCAAGAAAAACAGTTAAGGTTACTTGCCATTACAGATCCTTTAACCGAGTTATATAATCGTCATTATTTAACTGATATTGGTATTAAAAGAGTTAAAGAGGCTCAACGACATGGACATGCATTGAGTATTATTGTCATTGATTTAGATTTTTTTAAATCTATTAATGATAATCATGGGCATTCGGTTGGTGATATGGTACTTAAAGAAGTCAGCCAACTGTTGATTAAAAGTTGCCGCAGGGAAGATTTTGCGGTTCGTTTTGGTGGAGAAGAGTTTGTATTAGTTTTACCACACTGTAATATTAAAAACTCAGAAGTTAAAGCTAAAAAAATATGTCAAGAATTAGCTGAATTAAAACCCGGAGGTTTAAATCTTACTGCTAGTTTAGGGGTGGCGGGTAAGGATTCTTTAAGCGAGGAAGATTCATTTAATTACTTATTCCACCAAGCTGATTCGGCAGTTTATTACGCTAAAGAGCATGGTCGTAACCAAGTTTGCATGGCACAAACACTAAAAAATTAGAAGCAGCAATAATATTTAACATAATTTATTGACAAATACGCACCTAAAGTCCCGCAAATACGCATATTTAACCATTTGACTAGTCAGAATAATTATAAAAATGCTATTCTTTAAATCATTTTCACAATGCTCAAAAGCATATCTGAACAAATAATTGTATTTTACTTAAAATAATAGAGGCTGGCATGATGAGGCTAAAAAAAATAGTGTTTTTAGGGGCTTTACTAAGCTCTTTTTCTGTAGGGGCTGAAGTCGTACCAACTGATACTACGATTAAAACGGAGTTATCTTTAAATAAAATTATGGCCGATCCTGATTGGATGGGTAACTCTCCTGTTAATCCTGCTTGGTCAGCAGATGGAAGTCGAGTTTTTTATCAACAAAAAGCAACAGGTCATAGTCACCAAGAACACTATCAGTATTTGTTAAGTGCACAGCAATCTTCTTTAGTTGAAGCTGATAAATTGCTTTGGCTTGCTAGCCAAAAAGCAAAACAAAATCCAAGTGGTTCTTGGGGAAGCTTTGTTTACCAGGGAGATGTTTACCTGATTGATAATTCGACGACTACAATAAAAGCGATTACATCTGATGATACAATTCAATCTCGTGTGAACTTTATTGATGATAACAAATTAAGTTATTTAGAAGACCATCAAATTTTTATTTATCATATTGAACAAGGTTTTTCTGAACAAATTGCAGATTTTAAATTAGCCGATGATCCAGAAAAGAAGGGATCTAAAAGCTATTTAGAGCAAAGTCAACCACGCTTATTAAAATACATAGAGAAAAAAGAAAAGGAAAAGCTATATCAAAAAAAGAGACAAGAGAAAAACCGTTTAAGCCAAAGTAAAACTTGGTATTTAGGTAAGCAAGTTAATATCAGGACATTTCAGTTATCTCCCGATGCTAACTGGCTTTTATTAGGAACCACAGAAAAAAGTGCTGCAGGAAAAGCCGATCATATGCCAGAGTTTGTTACGAGTGATGGTTATGTTAATGATCGAAAGGTTAGACCTCTTGTTGGAACCGTTAAGCCTGTCAATGAAAAATTTTATTTAATTAACTTAAAAAGTCACCAAAAACATGCTCTCGATGTTTCGAACTTACCGGGTATTAATGACGATCCTTTAGACAGTCTTAAGAAAAGTGCCGCTAAAAAAATTGGTTATAAATATAAAGAGCAAGATGGGCCTCGTGCTATTTCAGCGTATAACTGGAGAGCTAATGGTGGCGTTGAGTGGACGAATGATAGCCAAAAACTAGCTCTTTTATTGTATTCATATGACAATAAAGATCGTTGGATTGTTGGGGTTGATGTTAACAAACCAAAGTTAAAAACGATGCATTGGTTGTCTAATGAAGCATGGGTCAATGATTGGACGTTTAATGAATTTGGCTGGTTACCAGATAATGAAACTTTATACTATTTATCGGAAGAAGATGGATATTCTCATTTATATATCAAAAAAGGCAAACGAAGAGCTCGCCAATTAACCGAAGGAAAATATGAAGTGAGTGATTTAACGGTTTCAAAAGCTGGCGCTCATATCTACTTTAAAGCGAATCAAAATCATCCTGGTAATTACGAAATCTATAGAGTTTCTTTAAAAGGTCGAAATATAGAAGCGTTGACTAATTTAGGTGGCGTAAACGATTATGTCTTATCACCATCGGAAAAGCAGTTAGTCATTAGACATTCTACGACTACCAAAATGCCTGAGTTATTACTTAGTACAATCGATAAGACAGAAAAAACAGCCCAATTTACTCATACTGCAAGTGAACAGTTTAAGGCTATTAAATGGAACACACCAGAAATTGTTGCTGTTCCTTCAACACATATTAGTCGACCTATTTACTCGCGTTTTTATCAAGCTGAAAATGAAACTAAGTTAGGAGAAAACAATAAGAAACCTGCGGTTATTTTTGTTCATGGTGCAGGTTATTTGCAAAATAGTCATCAAGGTTGGTCTGGATACTTTAGAGAATTCATGTTCCATAATTTGTTGACTAGACAAGGTTATGTCGTGCTTGATATGGACTATCGAGCTTCAAAAGGTTACGGCCGTGATTGGCGAACTGCGATTTATCGCAATATGGGAACCCCTGAATTAGAAGATTTAACTGATGGCGCTAAATGGTTGGTTGAAAATGCCAATGTTGATCCCGAGCGAATTGGTATTTATGGTGGTTCTTATGGTGGCTTCATGACTTTTATGGCACTCTTTAAAACTCCCGATGTTTTTGCAGCAGGTGCGGCACTTAGACCTGTTACTGATTGGGCACATTATAATCATGGCTATACTTCAAATATTCTCAACACTCCAGAGATTGATCCTGAAGCTTATGAGAGAAGCTCACCAATTGAATTTGCTGAAGGATTAAACAAACCGCTCTTAATTTGTCATGGTATGGTTGATGACAATGTTTTTTTTAAAGATAGTGTTCGTTTAGTCCAACGGTTGATTGAGTTAGAAAAAACTCAATATTTTGAAACCGCAATTTATCCGGTTGAGCCGCATGGGTTTAAACAACCGTCTAGCTGGTTGGATGAGTACACTCGCATCTACCAATTATTTGAACGACATCTTAATTGAGTCTACTGACATAAATTTAATTATGATTAAGGTAATGTTTATTGCTAGGAGTATGGGGTAGTTCAGGGTGTGTTGTACTTTGTTAGAACAACACACCTTTATGTATACGTATCGATTTTATGTATCGATATAAATTTGCAGCGAATATAAGTTTTAATGATGATAGGCGAAAAGACTAAATTGCTCTTTGATTAAATACTTTAGGGCCTTCTTCTAATTTGCGTAAGTATGCATGATAATTTGGCTCAGACATGACTTCTCGTAAAATACTCATTAGAAATGTATCGGCTTTTTTTTCACCATATTGATATTCTAGGTAACCTTTGATTGCTTCCATCCAAACAGGCCAACGAAAACGAATGCGGCCAGATTCGTCGAAGAAGTCTAGGCGATTAGCAAATAAGTTTGCGTGTGAACCTGCTTTTTCAACTGCATGGTCTACAACTTTCCAAATAAATTCCTTATCTTTGTGGGTCAGTTCGTGGGTCAAATTTTAACATCCATTTAGGTTGGTTGATTGAAGTGAGTATAAATAAAAACATATTAATAAAAAAGTAAAATATCTCTTATTAGTGTGAACAGGATCCTGTTTTAGAACATAATTATTTTAAGGGGATAAATATATTAAGTTTTTAATAATAAAAGTATTTCTTTAGAGTTAAGTAACAAAATAGAATATTCAGTTCATGATGGTAAATATATTGGATAATTTGTATTATTTTCTGGAGTATGTGGATTTGAAGCGCGATAATGGTTAAGTGAGTTAATTACTAACTGACAGCTTGAGTTTGAGCGTTTTATTTGGAGGTGTGGAGCCTAATAATATGAAATTATGGAAGTCATTTTTTGCGTTAAACATTTCATTAATTATTTTTGCTTGTGAAGATAGCCAGCAAATTGAACAGACTGTATTTCAAGATTGTCATAATCATTTTAAAGCGGCTAGTTATAAAGTCGCGTTAAAACGTTGCGAAAAAGCAGCCAAGCTCGGCTTACTTGAAGCACAGTGGTTACTGGCACAAATTTATGATTATGGATTAGCTGGTGACGAAGCAAAACCAGACAAAGCTTTTCAATGGTATTTAAAAGCGGCTGAGGGAGGGTTAAGTGATGCCCAAACTTTAATTGGAGAGTCGTATTTAAATGCTAACGGTGTTAAACAAGATTACGCTGAAGCTTATCGTTGGTTAATTAAGGCGGCCAAACAAGGCGATTTGAATGCTGAGTTCTATTTAGGAAATTTATTTCTTGAAGGTAAAGGACGTAAAAAAGATGTTAGTTCGGCCATTTCTTGGTTTAAAAAATCAGCAGCTAAGCGGCATCTTATGAGCATTAACAACTTAGCCTGGATCTATGCAACTTCTGAGCATAAGGCTTTTCGTGATGTAAAAAAAGCAAAGTATTGGGCTGACAAGCTTCAGGAAACCGATGAGAATCAAGCAACATTTTTAGACACAAAAGCAGCCGTTTATGCACTAGATGGCAATTTTTCTCAGGCAGTAGCGTTGCAAAATAAAGCGATAGCGAGTTTAAGTGAAGATGTTGAAGAAGCAAAATTATTAGATTTTCAGCGACGTCTTGAAGCTTATGAAAATAATCAGGCGTGGCTGGAGTCTAGCGAATGAAAAAAAATACCAATCCCCATTTAGACCATAGAAGTCTACCAAAAGGTAAATATCGTCATTATAAAGGCAATGAATATGAAGTTTTGGGTACTGCATATCACAGTGAAACTGAAGAGTTAATGGTATTGTATCGCCCTTGTTATGGAGATGCTGCATTATGGGTGAGACCGTTTGATATGTTTAATGAGCTATTGTCATTTGAAGGAAGGGTCGCTGCACGCTTCAAGTTAATTGAAGAGTACAAAAATCAGTCAAAAAAAGGCAGTTTAAAATAAATGTAATAAAACTGACAATAAATGGACTATTTGGGTATCTATTACTTTAATTAGTACTACATTAACTTTGATACTAAAAGCTCAAACATCCTTATCGATTTCACAAATAGAGAGTATTTCTATGCCGCGTAGTGAGCGTCAGGATTATAATCAATTTTTTGAGAATACTTTAAATGACTACCATAGCATGATATCTCGTGTGGTCAGTAGTTATGAGCGAAGCCGTTCTCTTCAAGAAGAGCTATACCAAGAAATATCTGTTGCGTTGTGGAAAGCTTTAGCCAAATTTGAGCATCAATCAAGTTTAAAAACTTATGTGCTCAGTATTGCCCATAAGCGAGCTATTTCACATGTTGCTAAGTGTGTAAAAGAGCCTGAGTCTGTCGAAATTGATGAGCTTGGGTTAACTGGAACTGGTTGTCCTAGTGAAACTATGCAAAATAATCAACGAATGCATAACCTTATTGCCGGGATCAGACGTTTATCAGTAACCGATCGTCAATTGGTCACTTTAGCTCTGGAAGGCTTAAGTTATAAAGAGATTTCTCAAATATTAGGTATTAGTGTTTCTAATGTTGGAGCTAAATTAAATCGAGCTAAGGCTAAATTAGGTGCTTTATTGGATCAGGGGGAAAGAGCATGAATGATCCATTAAAAGATTGGGACGAACTTCAGTCAGAATGGCAATCATATAAACCTGATATTCAACAAATAAAAAAGAAAATTAACTGGGTAACCTGGCGCATGGGATTAGTCCTTGTGCTAGATATTATTATAGTATTGGCATATGTTCCGTTTCTTTATTTTTCCATTACTTCAGATTCAAGGCATTGGATTGTTGATGTTTGGGATTGTGTTATGGGTGGCTTACTTATTTATTTAGTTTATCTGGATTTTAAAATTAGACTCCCTATCTTTAGAGCGCAAGGAGAATCGACTCGCGAGGTTTTGCAATTTTATATTAAACGAGTAGAAGCAGGCATAACAATTGGACGCTTAGGTAAAGTTTTTTGTGTCTTTTTACTCATTCTTTTTGTTGTTTGGGTAACAGTTAATTACTTTTTACCTGAAAACGATTTATCCCTAACCAAATGGCCATTTTTGTTATTTGGTGTTTGCTGGATAGGCGGTTTTATAGCCGTTTTTGCTTGGTATCAAGCGAAAAAAACTAAAGAACTAGAACGCCTAACCATTTTATGGAAAGAATATTTAGATTAGTTAAACTATTGGCAGTCAATGCAAGCAAAAACAGTTTTGAACCTGTTTTTGCTAAAAAATAACCAAAAAGCTGCTCAAAGTTCTTGCTATGCTCATAAGAAAAGAAAATATTGGAACACCTATAATACTTAAACCGATCAAACTGAGTAATGCGATTGAACCGTATTGAGCATTCCACTGGACATATTTGTAAGCAACATTACGAGATAAAAAGTAGGGTAAGATATAGTGGCCATCAAGTGGGCCGAGTGGAAGTAAGTTAAATAGCATTAATAGTAGATTGATTTGAGCCATGTATTGTAGAAATAGTTGGGGCCCATCGGTTGTTAAATAGTCTATTTGAAATATATGTGCAGCAACCAATAAGTTAATAAAGATGAATGCCAGTAATAAGTTCATTGCTGGTCCTGCTGCACTAATCCATAGTGATGCTTTAGGAGAATTAAAATTTCTAGGATCCGTTGGTACTGGTTTGGCATATCCAAAACCAATAATAGCAACCATCAATAATCCCATCGGATCAATATGTGCGACAGGGTTTAGGGTTAAACGTCCCATTCTTTCGGCTGTATTATCACCAAATTTTTTGGCTGTCCAGGCATGACCAAACTCATGAAATGATAATGAAATAACAATAGCTATAATCAACATCACAAATATTTCATATTCGCCTTGCATTAGCAAACTTAGCATGGTTTAACCTCTTGTTATCAGTTATGGTCGTTTAGGAATATAGTAAGTAAATCGATTAGGATCGTTTGATCGCTCGATAAATGTGAGTGAATCATACCACTTTTGCTGAGTCATTTGAGAATAGATAGCTTCCCAGTCCTCGAGATTATTTGATTCAACTTTTAAGCGACACATTGATTTGTTGCAATTGAGTTCCTCTATAAAATGGAGGTTGTCGGGATTCGCTTTACTCATATAATCGCTAATATAGTTTTCATACTCTGCGCTCCAACTAGAGCGAGCTTGCTGTGTTTCAAAAGAGGCTTTAATATCTTTTAACTGGTTTTTTTCAAGCTCTATAGCATAACCTTTAAAACGGTTTACAAATTTATTTTTAACATCTTCCTCAAACTCTTTCATGCTCATGGTTTTTAGCTTTTGTGGTTTATCAGCATGCTTTTGGTTTGTTGCAATAAGCTCAGCTTGCGCTTTTATATTCTCTTCAAGCTTCAATATTTGACTGGTTTGTGATTTAACTAATCGCTTAAGTTGCTCTATTTCAGTGCTATTAAGAGTATTTTTGTCGACAGTTATTGTCGCTTCTTTTTCTGCTAATTCGATAGCAGGAATGGAGGTTGTCATTGTTTCTGTAGAAGCTATTTGCTGTGGCTCAATAGCTACTTGCGGAGGTTGTTTATTGAACAATAAATAGCCAGCTAAAAAACCTACCGTTAAAGTCATTAAATGTTGAATCGTTTTAATTAACATGCCTTCAGATTTTTCCTAACAATTATTAAATGTAACTTTATCAGATTTTTTCTATAAAAGATGTTTTATCAAAGTGGATTCTTCTTTTGTTTGGTTACAAAATATGAGAAATTCTATTGGTTACAGTCCAAAAAGCTAGTGATCTATATTAATTTGAGATTATGAATGGCGTTATCATTGCAAGTGAAGGGATGTTAAGGGCACAACAACAGGGTAAAAAGGTGAACTGGGTGGTGCATAGTGATGCTGTCAAGGTGTTTTATCAGGCCATGCAACGTTTGCAAGGAAAAAACCTGAACCAACACTCGGTATTTTTTTGCCCCACAGTTAAATGTTAACTCAGGCAAAGGGTAATAAGTCTGATTAATATTGAACAAATTAACTTGGTTAATCGATAAACAGTAAAACTGGATAGATAAATTATGGCAGTCAAAGAAATTTTGAGAATGGGAGATCCGCGGTTACAACAAGTCAGTGAAGTTGTTAATAATGTATTGTCGGATGAATTAAAACAATTGATTGAAGATATGTTTGATACCATGAAAGCTTATCAAGGTGCTGGCTTAGCGGCACCGCAAATTGGCGTTCAGAAACGGGTTGTCATTTTTGGGGTAGAAAATAACGATCGCTACCCCGATGCTGATAGTGTGCCATTAACGGTGTTAATCAATCCTGAAATTGAGGTGTTGTCTGTAGACAAGCGAGGTTACTGGGAAGGTTGTTTAAGTATTCCTGGTATGCGTGGTTATGTTGAGCGTCCTGCGCATATTCGTTACCGAGGATTAGATGCTGATGGTAACCAAATTGAAAGAGAAGTTACTGGATTTCATGCGATTGTTGTTCAGCATGAGTGTGATCATCTTGATGGTGTCCTTTATCCGATGAGAATGGAAGATATGTCTAAGTTTGGTTTTGTTGAAGAGTTGGCAAAAAAGTAACAATAAGACGAAAGTAGATATGCCGATAATGTTTACTTTAAATTTACAATTTATATGAGTTTGATTGGCCGTTTTTTTGATAATATTGGGGGCTGTATTGGCTGAATCTCTGCTTGGCACAACTCCCAATAATTGTTTTATTTTTATGAAGAGAGTGATAATCTAAGGTTGCCCTGCACTTATGTGGAGAATATATGAAAAGTGTTATATTTAAAATACTGTTTACTGCCTTCCTTATTTTTTCCTTAATCGTTATTTATTCTCCGCAGCTAGAAGCAAATGATTATCAACGGTTGCAACAACAGAGAATGAACGAGCAAATTAGACAGCAGCAAGCTCGCGATAGAGAGCGAATGCGTCAAGAACAAGCTCGTGAGAGGGAGCGTCTTAGAAGAGAGCAGGAGCGCCAAAGGGAAAAAATACGTCAAGAACGTCAACGAGAACGAGAACGCATACGTCGAGATCAGGAAAAACTGAGACAAGCTCAACTTAAAAATAATGAAAAGCTTAAACTACAACGATTACAGCAAAAGAAATTTGAAAAAGATTTAGCACAAAAAAAACTCGAGCAAGAAAAGTTAAGGCGGTTGCTAAAGCAGAAAAACATATCCAAAGAGCAAAGAGTAAAACTTAAAAAACGGTTAGAGAAAGAAAAGGCCGCTCAAAAGAGTTTGGAAAATCAGTTGAAAAAAACGGGTATCCATATTTCCAAGTTAAACCAAGAGAAGTTACAGAATAAAAAGTTAGCTGATCAATTAAAAAATTTAAGTAAAGAGAAAAAAGAACAAAAAATAAGTGTACTTTATAAGCAAAAAAAACTACAAGAAGATAAAGCGAAAAAGAATGCCGCTGCTAGAGAAGCTTTAAAGCAGAACGGGGTGAGTAAGAAGAAAATAGATAAACAAAAGAAAAAATCAATCAAAGAACGTTTAAAAAAATCACGTTTAGCAAAAGAAAGAAAAGAACGAGAAAAAAAGAAAAAGTTACTTGCTGAGAAAAAAGAAAGGCATAAGAAGGAAAATAATATTCTTTTCCAAAAGCTTGGTAAAAAAAATACAACTTTAGCTATTCCTGATTATTCGTCTTCCAATAGAAGAAATCAACCCGGAGTTGCATCATATAGTCAGTTACCAAAGATTTTAGATGGTAAAAAGTGGTTAAAAGGTTCAGCTGGAGTGGCTGCAAAAATACCTGAACATATTGCCAAGAAACTTTCTGGGAAAAAGTTTAAAAGTTTTGATGAATTTAGGCGTGAATTCTGGAAGACAATTGCAAATGATCCTGTTATCAGTAAGCAATTCAAAGAAGATAATATTAATCAAATGAAACAAGGTTATGCGCCTTTTGCGGTTAAAAGTCAGCAAGTTGGAAAGCGTATGAAATATGAGCTTGATCATAATCAAGAAATTCAATCAGGTGGAAATGTGTATGATATGGATAATATATTTGTTAGGAGCCCCCTAAATCATATAAAAGGAAAATGATTTGTTTAACAACAAGTTTCTTTATTGAGCTCTTTTATCCCTCGCTCAGGTTAAGCAGAGCATTTTCCTATAGTGAGGTTATGACTCATAGAAATTTATAAGTATGTATTTCATCTTTAGCGAGCTAAAGCTATCTGCGACTTCTAGTACAAGCTTTTACCGGTGCAAATTTGTCAATTAATTTCGAGGCGGTTGGCCAAAAATTAGTGAGAAGCTTATTAGCCATTTCACGATTGAGATATTTGTTTTTAATGGTAACATTGACCATAAAACCCCCGGTTCCTTTTGCATCTCCGCCTCTAACGTTATTTAAAAAACATCCGCAAAAATCTTCTTTTGGGGCTCTAATGTTCCTAGCATTATTTATACAAGCATTCCAATATCGGCTTGATGCTAAGTTATAAGGGGGAGCTGAGTTCATTAATTTTTTAGCATTATTAACAAAAGCAAGGGTTTCAAGCCCATCACAAGTATGTTTATTAACAAGTGTCGATACATCCATAAATGTTTTATATTCAACCTCATCTTTATAATCATTATTGGGGTGGAGCCTTTGCCGAGCAAAAACAGTTGCTTCTCTTAAAAATAGTGCTTTGGTACTTCTCTCTATATATTGGTTATAGCCTTTAGCGTTATTAACGCTGATTTTCTTTTGTATATTTTTAGCTTCACTTACCGAAATTAAATTTGGACAAAAATCACTCATATCTTTCATTAACCCTGCTACATATAGCATTTCAACGCTATACTCTATATTCGATGGTTCACCAGAAATAAGACTTTTAATGATGGCTGGAAACTTATATTGTGCTTTAAATATTCGCTCTTCATTTGCCTGCATCTTTTTCAGGTTGTATCGATAGTTTTGAACAAAGTCAATTGCTGGACGAAAACCAGAGTCGGCAGATTGATCAAATGTACCTATTGCTTTATCAATACCGCCATTAAACCCGCCAACATTCTCTTTTTGCATTAGAGCAAGGTAGTACATAGCTGGTGCATAGTTTTCCTTAGCGGCAGTTTCGAGATATGTTCGAGCTTCATCGTAAACTTGCGAAAGAAACAAAATGCGTCCTAATTGAAATGAAAAACGAATATTATTTGGGATGCTTTCTAGATCAGATAAGCAAGCATCTAAGGCCGTGTCAATATTGTCAGATAATCGATTATCTGTTTGACCGGTTATGTAGTACGGCTTTCTTTTATCTTGCGGGTGGGCGGCATAAGTATCACATGAATAGATTAATGTATTTGCATTGTCATTTAAGAAGTCGGCCAAATCTTTCTCATATTGTTTATAATTATTTCTAATGGTTTTTATTGGAGTGTTGAATATAATTTGAGAATCATATGATAGTTGCTCCATTTGGCTATTAATATTATTGCTGTCAAAAACGTAACGCTCATTATTTTTGTTAAAACTGGCTAATAAAGACTTCCACTCTAACTCTAAGGCATCATTTAGTTGTTTTTTATGATCTTTGTGTATGAGTTCAGGAATTACTTCAGCTCGAACTTTATTTCGATGAATGGAGTATTTTTTTAGTTCTAAATAACTTGAGCCATAACCAGAAAGTTTGCTAATTTGATTTTTTACGATTGCTTTTGAGTGTTCGTTTAGTAATAAGGCTTTGCGCTCTTTTACTAGGTGTTGAGTATTGCTGTCCTGGTTGTAATATCGGTTCTTTAAGGTCAGTTTATTAATTTTATTTTTTGCTTCTTTAATACCGATTAATGTTTTTGGGTATATTGAAGCATTAAATTTCAATAAGTCGTTTTTCAAAATAGCATATAACCTTTCTTTTTCATTGGTATGAAATAATGCTTGTTTTTCTTGATATATATTGTTTATCTGATGGCTCAGTTCGCTCAGTGCTGTATTGGATAATTCACTTAATGGAAAACTATAAGAACGAGATTGCTTTTTTAATTTTTCTAACTCGCTTATTGTTTCTTGAGTTGGCGGTGAAGATTTTAGAAAGCCAGGAATTGTATTTTTAAGGTGTTTGGCTGCTCTATAGGTGGCTAGAGGGTAAAAAAGTGATGCCCATCTGGCATTAATCGTTTTATTAAAAAAGCTGCGGTTTCCTTGATATTTTCCTACTGTGAGCATTGCTAAGCTTTGTGCTTTTTGAGCCGACTGTCGATATTTTTTCATGAGTTCGGGATTTTGATAAAGCATTTTGTAGCAACCGCCCGATAAAGCTTGATAGCCTTTAACATCATCCATTGTCCAGTTTTCGTAGCCCGTTCCAAAGTATTCTATAAATCTTTTTTCGTTTAAGATAATACCGTTTAAATGCCTTGCAGTTAAACTTGAGCTATTAAGCAAGTCGTAGAATTCTGTACAATCTGCTAGGGTTAATCGAGAGGAAAATATATTGGGTATTAGGGAGGGGCGATTATTTAAAGGCGCAGAAAAGTTGAGCTTGGGTTCTTGCCTTTTGTCGCTTTTTGGATATTTAGCAGCGATAAACCTTTTACATCTTTTATTAGGCTCATCAATATTTTCACCTTCGATGGTTAATTGATTATTGGTGATGAGCGCTTTTACATGAAGTTTTGTTACTTCTCTTCGTTTGGGTTGCTCAGAAACAAGAGTGAGATAATTGGAGTTTTTGTCATAAGACGCGGAAATTTCGACTTCTTCGCCCGCATGATACCCTACAGAATTATTCAGGAGGTAGACGGTGCCTTTAATGTGATTGCGGCCTTTCTTTTTTAAATCGATAAATCCTTTTTTAGCAATACAACCACCATAAAAAACCCAACTACCGGATAAATTAATTTTGGCATTGGGTTTGATGTAAGATGCGGGTGTTGTTAAATTATTGTTATGAGAGGGGCCGGGCGTTTTTGTCTTTTCTTCCAATACTCCTAAAGTGCCGCAACCAGAGGCAAATACTACTAGTATTGAAGTCGTAATCATTAAGAAACTTGTTTTAACGAAAGACATATCCTTTCTCTCCTAGCCAAACTGATATCACTTATTATGTATGGTAGATATAATGTCATAAGAAAAAAGAAAATTCACTATATTGTTATGCATACCTTCTAACGTGTACCTTCTTATTGACGTAAGACAGCGCTTTTGACTATTCGCTTTATTTTGTAGAAAGGTTGTTGATTTCAACCTTGGTTGGTATATAAAACATAGCATTGATATTGCTGAAGAATGAATTATTGAGCATGTAAAAATATCTATCATATGATTTCAATTAATATAGAGCAGGTCATTAGCACTAATCAATTAAGAGCGGGAGATTGTGGCGACTCGGATCTTTCTAGTTTGAATCGCTCTTAAAGGGAACTTATCTGGCTGAATAGCATCAGCCAGATATTGCGTTAATACTTTATGGCTTTTGCTAAACGATATAGTAGTGTTTCTGTATCATCCCAGCCCAAGCAAGCATCTGTAATGCTTTGCCCATAAGTTAGAGGTTGACCTTTAATAACATCTTGTCGGCCTTCTACCAAGTGGCTTTCAATCATTACGCCTGCAATATTTTTTTGTCCACTTTCTATCTGGCGGGCAACATCCTCACCGACTTCAATTTGTCGAGCAAACTGTTTAAGGCTGTTAGCATGACTAAAATCAATCATTAAACCTCGGTTAATTTTTGAGGCTTCAAGTTTACTGTTACAGTCTAAAATGCTTTCTGAATGATAGTTAGGGGTTTTTCCGCCACGTAAAATTAAGTGAGCATCATGATTACCTGAAGTTTTATAAATAGCGGTTGTTCCATCTAGTGTTGGGGAAAGAAAAATATGCTGATTGCTAGCTGATTTTATTGCATCAATTGCTATTTTTATATTGCCATCAGTGCCATTTTTAAAACCAACTGGACAAGAAAGTCCAGAAGCCATTTCGCGGTGTACTTGGCTTTCGGTGGTTCTTGCTCCAATGGCACCCCAACTGATTAAATCGGCGTAATATTGACCGGTTACAATATCAAGAAATTCTGTACCAGCAGGTATACCTAATTGATTAAGATCTAACAACAGTTGGCGAGCTAAACGTAGTCCTTTGCTAACTTGAAAACTTTCGTCTAGGTCGGGATCGTTAATTAGTCCTTTCCAGCCAACTGTAGTGCGTGGTTTTTCAAAATATACTCGCATAACAATTTCAAGTTTGTCACTTAGTTTCTCTCGTAAATGAAGCAGTTTTCGACCGTATTCTTTAGCCGCTTCTATATCATGAATAGAGCAAGGACCGACTACCACTAACAACCGTGGATCTTGTCCATGTAATATTTGGCCAATATTATTACGGGTTTTAGTAATCAGTTTGTTAATATGTTGAGTCGAAGGAAACTCGTCAATTACTTCTTGAGGAGTGACTATCTTCTGCGTTTCCAAAATTCTTCTGTCAGAAGTCTTGGCCATGTCTTTTCCTTATTACAATTTGTTATTATGTTGGTTTCTATATTAAAGACAAAACTTAACATGCAAAGGTGTTAAATAACAGGTCTTAATAATGATTTATAATAAAATAGCTATGATGACTTAAAAATATCAATTAGTGTTGCTCTTTGCTTTTATTGTTAACTGTTTGATTTTTGTGCAAACTGCTTGTTGATTTCTATTTGAGATGGTTGGCGTTATTAAGTACTGTTTAATACTAGCCTGTGTTGTGAATAAAAATAACGTCAGTTAAAGGTAATAGATAAGCCCATGAAACCTGATTTAGTTGAACGAGCAGTTAATGCAATTATGCAAGCCGATAGTCTTATTATTGGGGCAGGAGCCGGAATGGGAGTGGATTCTGGATTGCCTGATTTTCGTGGACAAACTGGTTTTTGGCAAGCTTATCCTGCTTTGGCTGAAGCTAAAATTGACTTTACAGAAATAGCCAACCCGATGGCGTTTTCAAATAACCCTAAAATGGCTTGGGGGTTTTATGGGCATCGTTTAAACCTTTATAGAAAAGTGAAACCCCACGAAGGGTTTCAAATTCTTAAACGTATTGGTGAGCGTTTAACTTGTGAGTACCAGGTTTTTACGAGTAATGTCGATGGCCATTTTGCTACGGCTGGATTTAATACTGAAAAAATTTATGAATGTCATGGTTCTATTCATTTTTTACAATGTAGTCAAGCCTGCCAGGATATTATTTGGTCTGCGGATAGTTTGCAGGTTCATACCGATGAGCAGCAGTGTTTGGCTATTTCTGAATTGCCTTTGTGTCCTAATTGTGGACAGGTTGCTCGCCCTAATATTCTGATGTTTGATGATTATTATTGGTTATCACAAAGAAATGATCAACAAAGAGAAAATTTGAAAAATCAATTGACTGTAATGAAGTCTCCTGTTGTTATTGAGTGTGGTGCTGGTACTGCAATTCCTACAGTGAGGTATTTTTGTGAAAGTCAAAAAGGAACTTTAATTCGAATTAACCCAAGAGAGTCTTTTGTTAGCAGGACTCAGGGTATTGAGCTTTCGTGTAGTGCCCTAGAAGGGTTAAAGGCAATAGAAAAGCGGCTTATTGAACTTAAGTTTTTTTGAATTAAAGCAAAAGGTCTTCTTTGATAGAATAAAAGTGATTGGCCGATTCGATTAAAGAAATCGCTGTTAATTCTGCAACACCATAAACACAGGTTTCAACCCCATAGTCGGTGGATACTTTTTTGAGTAATAAGTCGAAGTCGCCATCACCAGACAAAAGAACAATCTTATCGACTGACTGTGCTGCTTCTAAAACATCAATGGTAATACCTACATCCCAGTCACCTTTTGCTGAACCATCACTGCGCTGAATGAAAGGCTTTAGTTTGACATTAAAACCTATATGTCTTAAAGCACTTTGGAACTTTTGCTGTTGCTCATCATTACGATCAATTGCATAAGCTGAAGCGGTTACAATGTCATCTTGTTCGCTAATTCTTCGCCAAAATTCTCGATAATTAAATTGACGTCCATAAGCCTGACGAGTGGTGTAATAGATGTTTTGGACATCAACAAATAATGCGATTTTTTTCAAGTTATTAGCCTACGATAAAGATTTGCGCTGTTAGGAAAGGTGTGGTTGGATATAGCGAACATCTTAAACGATAATCATTGAAATAACAAAAGTCTCTATTGATTAGCTTGAATGAGGTGAACTGCTGAAAAATACAGCTACTGGGAGAATCGGTATATACTCTTTCATTTATTGACTTAAAGAATAAAAAGCAGTTTAAGCGGAGGATTTATGCAGAATGATGATATAACGAAAATAGAGAAAATATTGAGTTTTATTATTGAAGTTGAAAAACTAAAAGCGGTTCAACGAAATACCCGGCCTGTGGGACTAGAGCGAATGGAAAACTCTGCCGAGCATAGCTGGCATGTTTGTTTATCGGCCTTAATGTTACAAAGCTTTGCCGATGCTTCAGTGAATATAGAGCGTGTTATTAAAATGCTATTGATTCATGATTTAGGTGAAATAGATGTGGGTGACACTATCATTTATCAAAGTGAAACAGCAGAGAATAAAAACTTGGAAGCTAAAGGTGTGGAACGACTCTTATCGATGTTGCCTGATGGGGCTGGCGATAATTATTTGGCATTATGGCAAGAGTTTGAGGCAGGTAAAACTAATGACTCTATATATGCTAAAGCAATCGATAGAATCCCTCCGTTATTACATAATTTACATGGCGATTATCATTCATGGAGAAAACATAAGATATCTAAGGAGCAAGTGTTGAGTACTAATAGTCGAATAGGGCAAGCCAGTGAAAGCTTATGGTCACATTTAAAAAGTCAACTCGAAGAAGTCTTTGATAGCGGGGCCGTTCATCAATAAGAAAGCGTAATTAATAATATCTTACACTACTTTGAAGTAGTTGGTTGTTTATTAAAACTGGAATAGGGTAAGGTAGATATGATTAAAATTTTGTTACTCTAGTTGATAAACTTCGCGATAAGTTAACGCCTTTTTTAACAGTAAAACGTTAAAAATAGAACAAAGCGCATAATGAAAGGTTTAGTGTATGAAAACAAAATCTCAGCAAATGATTCAATTCTCATGTCTGTTAACTGCAGGCTTGTTAACAATGCCATTAATAGCAAGTGAACAAGATGCGGTCACTATTTATAGTAAAGCAAAACCTGGTTCAATTTCTCCTGATGTTTACCGTCCTGTACAGGGAAGAAGCACTTCGCGCTATACCATTCCTGGGTATGCAATAATAAAAAGCCAGCGAGAATATGCATTGAAAAAAGGTGTCAATCAACTTGAAGTGAGTGATGTGGCTGCTTTGTTGGATCCAACCACAGTTTCCTTTATTTCTAAAACCGATTCAAAGGCTACGGTATTAGAGCAGAATTATCAGTTTGACTTGGTGAGCCAAGAAAAGTTATTGCAGCGTTATTTAGGCAAAACCATTACGGTTGAGCAAGTTGTCGGCAGTAAAGTAAACACACTGAGCGGCGAGTTAATTAGTGCATCAGATGGTATTATCTTAAGAGATTCAAACGGCAGTATTCATAGCATGCGTAGTTATAGCAATCTTCGTTTTCCTGATTTACCAGGGGGGTTAAGAACCAAGCCTACGCTTATCTGGTCTTTGGATACCAAGAAAGGGGGAAAGCAAGATATCGAATTGAGTTATGAAACTCAGGGAATGACTTGGTGGGCTGATTACAATGTGATTTATCGTAATAATAAACGTTGCCGTATGGATTTATTTGGATGGGTCAGCATTATTAATCAGTCGGGTGCTAGTTTTAAGCAGGCAAAACTTAAACTGGTGGCGGGAGATGTTAATCGGGCTAAGCCAGAAAGAGATTATATGTACGATGGACCCATCATGGTACAAGAACGTGCACCACGAGGTAGTCATTTTGAGGAGAAATCATTTTTTGAATATCATTTGTACACGTTAGGCAGAGCTGCTGATATTCCGAATAATTCGACTAAGCAATTAGAGTTAATTCCTAAAATCAATGATGTTCAATGTAAAAAAGAATTGGTATTTGATGCAACTCAGCAATTTGGTCGTTATTCAGGCAGGAATACTGATCGTAATTATGGCAAAAATGCGAGTGGCGATGTTAATGTTTATTTGCGTTTTAAAAATAGTAAGAAAAATCATATGGGTATCCCTTTGCCTGCCGGCCGAATTAGAGTTAACCAAAGAGATAGTGATGGTAATCTTGAATTTATCGGAGAAGACATCATTGACCATACACCAAAAAATGAAGAGGTGTTAATTAAAATGGGCAATGCGTTTGATATTAAAGGTGAACGTAAGCAGGTAGACTACCGAGTTGATACTAAAAATAAAGAAATGTCAGAAAGTTTTGAAATTACGCTAAAGAATCATAAAGATACCGCTGCCAATGTTGTGATTCGTGAGTCACTTTATCGTTGGTCGAATTGGAAAGTTGTAAAAAAATCACATGACTATAGTAAGCAAGACGCCCGTCACATTCATTTTGATATGAAGGTACCTGCTAATGGAGAAGTTAAAGTTTCTTATACTGTTGATTACACATGGTAATGTGCTTTATTTGAAATAAGCTGAACTTCTAAAGTTTAGCAAGATGACCAGATTAAAGGCTGGTCATCTTGTTTATCATTGAGTTACTTAATCGGTTTACCCAACTTGTTCAAACCTGCCTTGGAAAAAGCGGAGCATATTCGGTTCATAAACAAACCGAAGTCCTTTGACTTGATCGGCATTTTTCATGACTTCAACGACGCTTTCTGCCGTGACATCCATATGCGCTTGTGTATAAACTCGACGTGGAATAGTTAGACGAACTAATTCGAGTTTTGGCATATGATCTTCGCCCGTTTCTTTGTTTCTACCGGCTGAAACAACACCCCGTTCCATTGCTCTTATTCCCGACTCAACATAGAGGGCAGCAGCAAGGGCTTGAGCTGGATATTGACTCTGCGGAATATTCGGTAGTATGGCTTTTGCATCAAGAAATATTGCATGCCCACCATAGGGCTTTACAATCGGTACACCTTCTGCTTCTAAACATTCACCTAAATAGGCTATTTGACCTATTCTAGCTGCCATATGATCATCTTGAACACTTTCTGTAATGCCAATTGCTAATGCTTCCATATCACGGCCAGCCATACCACCATAGGTGTGCAGTCCTTCATAAACAACAACTAACTCGCACGCTTTTTCATAAAGTGCTTCATCATTCATGGCAAGAAAACCACCAATATTGACCATTGCATCTTTTTTAGAGGACATAGTTGCAGCATCGGTTAATGAACAAATTTCGTGAACAATCTGCTTAACAGATTTATCTTGATAGCCTTCTTCTCTTTGTTGGATAAAATAAGCATTTTCCGCAACACGAGTCATATCATGTACCAATAGTATTTCATGCTTACTGCACCAGTTTTTTAATTCACGTAAATTTTCAAGTGAAATTGGTTGGCCGCCAGCCATATTGACGCAAGTTGCAATACAGACATAAGGAATTTTTTTTGCACCAACTTTTTCAACTAGTTGGTTTAATTTATTAAAGTCGACATTGCCTTTAAATGGATGGGGTGAAACCGGATCGTGAGCTTCATCAATAATGATATCAACAAAGGTTCCTCCTGCTAGTTCTTGGTGTAATCTTGTTGTCGTGAAATACATATTTCCTGGTACATAATCACCATCTTTAATTAATATTTGACTTAATATATTTTCAGCTCCACGTCCTTGATGAGTTGGTACGGTAAACTTATAACTATAATAATCTTCGATAGTATCTCTTAGGTGATAAAAATTGCGACTACCTGCATAAGCTTCATCACCCATCATTATTCCTGACCATTGACGATCACTCATTGCACCAACGCCTGAGTCGGTCAATAAATCAATATACACATCTTCTGATTTTAATAAGAAAGTATTAAAGCCTGCTTCTGCAATGGCTTTTTCGCGTTCTTCTTTGGTTGTCATCTTTAAAAGTTCAACCATTTTTATTTTGTAGGGTTCTGCCCAAGATCGTTTTTTCACGAACACACCTCATTATATTAAAATGAAAATAAGAGACGCTGTGATTATTGCTTGAGATCGTACAACACCACAGCGTTAACTGTGGCATTTCATCCCTAATTATTCGGAAAGAATAATGAGTGGCCAGCTTGCAGCTATTTATTGACTGCAAGCTCCAAAACTAACTATTTTAACGGTTATTCAAAATGATCTAGATCATTAAATTGTTATTTCTATGAAAATAAATAATCCATTTTATTAAAAAATATAACGCCATTGTAAAGAATAATGTCTACCAATGGGAGAGTAGACTCTCTGTTCATAATAAGGCCAGGTACCAAGTTCGCTACCATCTGATTGTTTAAGATAGCGGTTGTTCGGCGGCTGTTTGTCGAGCAAGTTATTTATTTTAAATGAAATGGAATGGTCGTTTATCTGATAACCGAGTTGATAGTTGAGTTGTGGATGACTTTTAATTTTGCTTTCTTCAGTACCGTGAGATGCGATATAAAATGCTGCAAGACTTTGATTAAAGTTTCCTTGTGACCATATGAGACTGGTGTTGATACGATCTTGCGGGTAAAGATATTCACCTGCGAAATCTTCAACTTGTTCAAGCGCTCCATCCTTTTGCTCTAATTTTAGTAAGTGACTAGCTTCTAGCCGCCACTCAAGAGATTTGTTGATATCCCACCGTAGAGTTAAGTCGATACCTTCGCTGGCCAGACTATCGATATTTAAAAAAGGAATGTCGACATTAGTGATATTGTTTTGATTATCATAAGTAATTAAATCGTCATAAACAAGATTACCATTTTCATTTTTAAAAGTAAGTATTGTATCAATTGATAGTCGACTAATCATATCTTCAATATCAATTGCCCAATAGTCTAAGGTCATCATCATATTTTCACTGAGATCTAAAGCGGTACCAATACTAATGTTTTCAGACGTTTCTGCTTTTAAATTTAAATTGCCAAAATTTTTAAATGGGTAGTTCACACCATCAAATTCGATAGAACCAACGACTTCACCAGAGTGTAGTTCAAATAAGTTTGGGGCTCTAAAACCTTCACCCCATGAAGCCCTAAAAAGCAAACTTTCTGTTGGTTTATAACTCATTGAAAGTTGTGGGTTAAGGCTAGAACCAAAATCATTATAATCATCGTAGCGGATAGATAAATTGATTTCTAAATCTTCAGTTGCAGGAATACTAAACTCACTAAAGAGGGCGTTTATTTGACGGTCTCCGTCAGCTGATGAGCTTCCAAGCCCAACCACATTACCGTCTAAGATTTCTTGAGAAAAAACATCTTCAATTGACTCTTTTCGATATTCTGCACCTAAAGCAAAGAAAATAGGATCTTTATCTAATAAATATATTTCACCAGAAAAGTTAAAGTTTAAAGCTGTTATTTTGCTTGTCCCATCGTGTTTAAACTCTTGTGTATAAGTATTAAATATTTCGTCTGTAAGAGGTTCAAACGGGTTAATGTCACCATTATTAATTGTTTGAATCAGAGCAGTTCGCTGGTCAAATGTCATCCAGCCATTTTCAAATGTTTCTTTAACTTTTGTTAAACCATGATTTAAAGAAATATCATAATCATAAACATCAATTAAACCACTGAAGCCAACTTTTATACGGTAGTTCTGAGCAAAAGTATTGATATTTCTTAATCCTTTTTCCGTAAAACCGCGTTGTAAATACAAAGATTCGCCTGTTTCTAAAGGGTAATATGGTGAATCATTATCTATTTGAAAAAAGTCACCGACTAAACCAAAATTAACATCTGAATCAGTATTTGTTTGATTGGTGGAAAAGCTGCTATAAAACTGATCATCTCCGAAATATTGCTGCCACTTTAAAGATAAAGAAATTCTTTGATTATCTGGAATTAAATGACGTCGTTTAGCCCAGTTATTAATGCAATACTGGCCACTATTTTCAGTGTTTTCTGTTTGTATTAAGTTAACATCAAGTAAGTTTTCTGGGGAGCAAGTTGGTGAAGGCATTAGTGTATACCCTGCATTTGCTGTATTAGGAAGCCAATAAGTACCGGGGTAGCTGTATAAATCAACCTCATCAGCTTCTAAGTTGGAGGAAATCGAAATATCTTCGCCTAGCAGACCTTTTGTATTTTGAAGTTCTGCTATAGCGATAAACTCAGATTCTTCAGAAGAAAAACCATCAATGTAAGATATTGTTTGATTATTGTAGTGTCCTTTTTCAACTTGAGATGCTTTAATTGAAATTTCTCTCTGTATGAATTCTTTTTTAGTGATAACATTAACAACTCCTCCTATCGCATCAGAACCATAAACCGCAGAAGCACCATTTTTAAGAATTTCTACTCGGCTTATTTCTGTGAGAGGTATCATATTAAGATCGATAAATGCAACACTGCCTTCGGCACCAAAAGGATAACTAGGTAGTCGTTTACCATCTACTAAAACCAATGTTCTATCGGTTCTTAAACCTCGTAAATTAAACCCTGATGTTCCCGGTGAAAAACCATTCGTATTTTGGTTGTTAATAAAATCACCATTGCCTAACTCCGTCATTTGCAAAAGCTCTCCAAGATTAGTCGCACTAGAGCGACCAATATCCTCTTCTGTTAATATTGATAATGGTGCTGTTGGCTCTAAAGCAATTCTTTTTATGTGAGAACCTGTGATGATAATACGATCTTTATTGTCATCTTTTGTTTCATTAAGAGCATATAGGTTATGACTGGCTATGCAAGAGGCAACTGCTATAACTGCTGATTGAAACTTATGCATTGATAAATTCTCCGAAGTTAGTTGATTTAATAAGGCTTTCTGCTTAATACCATTGGTCTTTTATGATTTATGCAATAGCTCACCCGCCAATCTTGAATAGTTAAGAGAGCGTATGGCTTTTAAATAAATTAAAAATGATTGTTTTCTAAATGGAAGGTCGTTATTGCAAAACAAAAAGTCTTTTTAAATGACAAAACATAAAGACTGTTCGTGTAGGCTTTCACCAGAGACTACTTTAGAAAAAAACGATATTTTACATTAGGTTTTTATTAATAAATAAAAGCTAATGTTAATACTTTCTAAAATTTTCCATAAAGTAAAATTAGCTAATGGAAAGCAAAATATAAACTCACCTTAATATGATTGACTTTAAGGCGGCTATTTTATGGTGTGGCAATGAATAGTCAATAGTGTTTTTGTTAGTTATGTCGCAAGAGTGATGAGGTTAACAAAAAAACAATTTATTATCGTTTTACTAGCATTTTATTCTTAAAATGTGACTTTTGAAAAACAACTGTATTAATTGGTGTGTTATTTATGCTAACCCGACTTTTTTGAAACATTAGAAAAGTATTCGCTCTTTTAAATATTAATGCCAAGTTGATATTTTCTTTTCTATTTGATAAGTAAATAGAAAAGTTTAATAAATACTAGAATTTATGTATAAGAATATTCTCAGTGTGCATTGACACTGAGAATATTTAGTTACTTGTTATGGCAAGTGATGTATATCAAACTCATTTCTTACACCATTGCAGTCTGTTGCAATAGCATAAACTGGAGCACCGTTCGAATTAAGTATCCAATCAGCCTTCATTTTTGAGCCGTCTGGACAAGTATCTCCGATGGTTTTTGCTTTATAACGACCAGCTGCAATTCCGGCAGGCTTATTTTTATTCCAGTAAAGTTTCATTTCAAGTCTTGGAGGAATATCTATGATTAGATCTTCATAAACGTAGACTCTATGCCATGATGAAGTGTAAGTTCCACAGGTTGATGGTGTTGCACATTTTAATGCGATTATATCTGTATATTTTAAAACTTCATTTGATGATGTACTACTCTGTATGTTGCTATCATTACTTCCAAAAAGAGCTTTTTCCTCTGCGTTAACTGAGTAGCTAATGCTTAAAATGCTAACCGTTGATGCGAGCAATAACTTTTTTAAAAACATATCTATTTTCCTTTGTTAGTTAAATGTTCTATAAAAATATAATTTACTGATGCTTGCAAGCAGGAGTGATCTTATTTCCAAAAAAAACAAATTAATATATGAAAAAAATAATTCATTATAAATTCAATTTATTTGTGTGATAAAAAAATGCTTTTATCTCGCAGAGTGAAAATTTGAAAGAAGCTTATTTTGCTTGGAGATTGTTTTTGTTGGTATGAAGTGTCATGGGTGTTTTGTGGTGTTTCCTATTGAAGTGAACTTTATATTTTTATGTAAAAGTAATTGGATGCAAAAACATTTAATCTTGCTTGTTATTTTGGTTGCTTTGGTTAAGTTTTTTTAGCCACTTTTTTTTGTCATTTTCTTCTATCTTTTTACGTAACATGTTCATTCGGTTTTTTCTGGCTTTTTGATCTGCCTGATAGCTTTGTATAAATGCAATTAATCCTAAAACCATGACAAAAATGACTAACCAGAAAAACATTGATAATTACCTATAATCAGAGAGTGAAAATGCCGAAAAACACAATACGCCATTATTAATAGAATAAATTAAAACTTATGGGTAAGGCAACTTTTAGTTAGTGGCGAGATTCAATTTTGAGAGTTTATTCGGCTGTAAAAATTAAATGTTTCATATATCTCATATTGATTATAATGTAAGTATATCGCTAAATTTTTAGAAATAGTTGAGTATATTGACTAATATATGGGTATTAAACAAATGAAATAGAGGTTTTTATGCTTAAAAAATTAATTTCTCTAACGTTACTATGTAGCTCAGCGACTTGTATAAGTGGTGAGCTTATTAAAGGTGCAACTGTTTTAGAAGTTGCTTCAAATGGCTCAAATGCTAAAAACTTTGCGGTTTTAATTGAAGGTGGCACTGGAGCTTGCGCATCAACACTACCTAAGTGGATTTATTTTCCTCAAAAAAAAGCACCATCATTAGAATCTTACAATCAGTCTTTTACTTTAGCGTTGTCGGCATTAAACTCTGATAAAAAAGTTAGAATTCATAACTATAAAGACAACTCATGCTCTGGTGCTGATTATATTTCAGTAAGTCGTTAGTTGTTAATTGTAGATGAAAATATGAGTGAGTTAAGTTGCGTTAGTTCACTCTTAGAGTGTGATTTATTCAGTTATATGGCTAAAAAAATAAAGTTTTAATGCTTAAATACTTTTTATTTTTTGATATGTTTTTTTAGTCTTACTAAATACAGGATAAGCTACTGATAATTCTTTCTCATTTTTACTTTACTCGGTATTATTTTGTTAATAATAGGATGAAAATGATGAATTATCATGAGTTCTCATAAAGTTAACTTAATTAAACTGGTGTTGATAACGGCTCTTGCTCTAGTCGCTTTTGCCGCTAACTCTATATTATGTCGCTTAGCATTAGGCGCTAATAATATTGATCCGGCTAGTTTTACAGTTATTCGTTTGTTAGCTGGAACTTTTATCTTAATGCTAATTGTTTCTGTTAAATATTATGGAAAATATTCTTCCAAAGGAAGTTGGTCTTCTGGTTTTATGCTATTCATTTATGCCGTTTGCTTTTCTTTTGCCTATGTGACTTTAGATACAGCAACAGGCGCACTCATTTTGTTTGCAACAGTTCAAATAACAATGATTTTATTTTCTTTGTTTTCGGGGAATCGTTTACTACTGAGTGAGTGGTGTGGTGTTTTACTTGCTTTTATTGGTTTTGTCTATTTGTTTTTACCTGAAATTAGAACACCTTCTGTTATAGGCTTTTTATTAATGTCAATTTCTGGTGTGGCTTGGGGTATTTATAGTATTAATGGTAAAAAGTCTCAGTTTCCATTAGCTGACACTGCTTATAATTTTTTTCGTACTATACCGTTGGTGATTATATTATCGTTTTTGTTTTTCAATCAAGCCCAGCTTTCGATTAATGGTGTTATTTATGCGGTATTATCTGGGGCTATTGCATCAGGTGTGGGTTATGCTATTTGGTATACTGCACTAATTGCTTTAACAACAACTCAGGCTGCTGTTGTTCAACTATTTGTGCCTGTGATTGCTGCTTTAGGCGGAGTTGTTTTTGTTGATGAAGATATTACATTACACTTACTGACTTCATCAACAATGATTTTAGGTGGAATTTTAACCGTTGTATTTGGGCGATACTTTTTTATAAAAAATAAAATACGATAACTACTGGCATCATTTTTATGTAAGCGGCTTTTCCCAGAACAACATTTGGTCGCTTTTTTCTTCTGGACTACTTCCTAAAAAACCAAATTTGGCATAAGCTTTTTTAGCAATTTTATTATTATTTAATACTTCTAGGGTTACTTTACAGCAACCTTTTTCTTTCGCTATATCCTCAACTTTTTGTAACAAAAGTGTCGCTATTTTTTGTCCTCTAAATTCAGGGGCAACGACTAAATCATGGATATTGATCAAGGGTTTTGATTTAAATGTTGAAAAGCCTTCAAAACAATTGGCTAACCCAGCCGGCTTTTTATTAACATAAGCGATTATACTAAATGCATAATTGAGCTTAGCAAGTTCAGAAGCTAAGTTGTATTTGACATCTTCACTGAGTGGTTTTGCACCTCCCATAGGATCAAGCGCATAAATATTTAAAAGTTCCACTAGAGCATTGGCTTGTTGTTGGTCGTGGTAGTCAACAATATGACAAGTTACAGTCATTGATTTCCTCAGTATTTTAAAAAGTGGTTGTTTAATGTTGGGCAGTGATCTTGATAGTGAAAGAGTCTAGCTAAAGATACAAAGAACTTTCTGTTATTTTACATGTATCTATAGGGAGATTTAATTTACACAAAATTGATATCAATAAGTTTAATTATTTGCTCAATTTTCGACAGAGAACAGATAAGTTTTGTTGTATTATGTCATTACCAATTTTTTGTAGCGTATGAGCCTAATATATTCGGTAGAAGGCTGTGAAAAGTCTGAAAGCGTCAAACGCTTAATCGTTGTTACTCAGATAGCATGAGGGAGTTATCATTGAATGAAAATTAGAGATTTAGCCGACTTGACTTTATTGGCGGCTTTATGGGGCGCATCATTCCTATTGATGAAGATATCCGCGCCAGAGTTTGGGGCTGTACCTATGATGACAGTAAGAATTGCCCTGGCTGGTCTTTTTCTATTGCCATTCGTTTTTTATAAAAAACAACAAGCTGTTTTGGTTAAAAATATTATACCGATAACAGTCGTCGGGGTTTTTAGTTCTGCAATTCCTTTTTCCTTGCTGGCTTACGCTACTTTATATTTGTCCGCAGGTTATACTTCAATATTAAATGCAACAACCCCAATGTTTGCGGCGCTTATTGCGTTTTTTTGGATGAAGTTACGTTTAACTGTGTCTGCTGTTATTGGTTTAGTTATTGGCTTTTTGGGCGTTGTTTTGCTCGTTTGGGAAAAACTAAGCTTAAACTATACGACAAGTGGTTTCGCTATTTTAGCTGGATTAGGCGCTGCTGCCTGCTATGGTGTTGCGGCTAATTACACTAAAAAGTCTTTAGCTGGCATTAGTGTGTTAGCCATCACTGGTGGCAGTTTACTATCCGCTGCAATTTTAATGTTACCGTTTGCCGTTTATTGGTGGCCAGAAAAAATACCTTCAATAAGGAGTTGGATGAATGTTGTTATTTTAGCCCTTGCTTGTACAGGATTTGCTCAGGTTCTCTATTTCAGGTTAATTGAGAGAGTTGGGCCTGCCAATGCAACAACAGTGACATTTTTAATACCTGTTTTTAGTTTAATTTGGGGATATTTATTTTTAAGTGAATTAGTATCATTTGAAACGCTGCTCGCTTGTTCAGTGATTTTATTGGGGACTGGTTTGACGACAGGATTGCTACTGCTACCTAAAAGACAAACTAAAGAAGCTTAGCTATTTAGCAAAGCTTTTTTAATTGTAAATGTTTTAGAATGAGTTTCCCGAAGGTTATTCAACACTTTTAACATTTATGTTTTCGTCTGTTAGTTGTAAACTGTAGTGAGTACTTGGTATTAATGTTAAGGAATTTAGAATGAACCGCTACTTAATCGTGTTGTTATTTGGTGTTTTAATTAATTCATTAAAGGCCCATGATCTATCAGCTACCTCACGTTATATCGGTAATGAAGGGGTATTGGTTGAAAGTGCTAATATGAAGGTGTTATTCGATCCTTTTTTTCATAATAACTTTAATATTTATACTTTAGTACCACCAAAAATTAGAGCTGATATCTTTAGTAATCAAGCCCCTTATAATAATATTGACGCTATTTTTATTAGTCATGCACACGAAGACCACTTTGATGCAAAAGATGTTCGAGATTATTTAATCGCTTATCCTAAGGTACGTTTATTTGCGCCACAACAAGCAATCAATTTACTAAAACCTTTATCGGGTTATGAAAAAATTAAGACTAGGTTAACCTCTGTTGGATTGCAAAATGGTGATAAAGCACTTGATTTTAAGAGTAATGGTTTATCGATTGATGCATTTAGAATACCCCATGCCGGTTGGCCGCAAAGGGCTGATGTCGAAAATATTGTATTTCGGGTGAGTCTTAATAATGAGGTAACAGCAATGCATTTAGGCGATGCCGATCCTAATAAAGTCCATTTTCAACCCTACAAACAATTATTAAATAGTAAACAAACGAATATTGCCTTTCCTCCTTATTGGTTTGCTTTTTCTGCTGAAGGACAAAATATTTTGCAAAAAATACTGAACGCAAAGCAAGTGGTAGGGGTCCATGTACCCAGTAAAGTTCCTGAAGCATTAAAGCTATCAAATTTCGATTATTTTTCCGAGCCTGGTGAAGAAAGGAAAATAAATACTGAGCATCTTCATAAGCACTGACAATTTTTACTCATAGATCTACTGGCCCTTAATGTAACTTTATTATTTCTTAAAACAATCAGTAAAAAGAGCTTTATCGGTTTTTTATTGTTATAGATTTAATATATCGATACCTTAGTTTTATTGTCTTTTATCTATCGTATAACTTGATGTAATCTGAATATCAACCGTCGAGCTTGTCCTTATTCTCAGTGTCAAAAAGGGTAGGTGAGTAACGATTTTGCGGTTAACTATTTGAAAATTAAGGTTTTAAATTTAAACTCAAGTTTAGGAGCTAGAAGATGAAAAAGAATCAATTAACCGCTCAAAATGGTGCACCAATAGCGGATGATAATAATAGTGTTAGTGCAGGTAGTCGTGGACCACTAACTTTTGATAACCACTACTTGTTTGAGAAACTAGCCCACTTTAATCGAGAACGAATTCCAGAAAGGGTGGTACATGCCAGAGGTTCCGGTGCCTACGGGACTTTTACTTTATCAAAAAGTCTAAAAGAATATACGATAGCTGAGTTTTTACAAACCCAAGCTAAACAAACACCTGTCTTTGTGCGGTTTTCGACTGTTGGTGGTGGTCAGGACTCAAGTGATTATGCGCGAGATCCAAGAGGCTTTGCAGTTAAGTTTTATACAGAACAGGGAAACTTTGACCTGGTAGGAAATAATACCCCTGTCTTTTTTCTGAATGATCCAATTAAGTTTCCTGATTTTGTTCATTCTCAGAAAAAAGATCCCAGAACTAATTTACCAAACCCTGCTCGAATGTATGAGTTTTGGGCGAATCATCCGCAGTCTTTACATCAGATGACTATATTGATGTCTGATAGAGGGATCCCGTTAAGTTATCGTCATATGCATGGTTTTGGTTCTCATACTTTAAGTTTTTGGAATAACCAAGGTGAACGTTTCTGGATAAAATGGCACTTGAAATCTGCACAGGGAATAGCCACTTTAACTGATCAAGAAGCCTCACAGCTGCCACCATTTGGTGCTCAACAAGACTTAGTTGATTCAATTGATAAAGGTGATTTTCCAAAATGGGTAGTAAAGTTACAGATTATGCCTGAAGCCGATGCTAAAAATTACTCAATCAACCCATTCGATTTAACCAAAGTATGGCCACACAAAGATTACCCTTTGATTGAAATTGGTGAACTTGAGTTAAATAAAAATGTTGATAATTATTTTGCAGAAACAGAACAGGCTGCTTTTGCTCCAAGTAATTTAGTGCCTGGCATAGGCGCGTCTCCTGACAAAATGTTACAAGCCCGTCTATTGGCCTATCAAGATGCACATCGCTATCGTGTTGGTGCAAATGTTAACCAAATACCGGTTAATTCTCCACGTTGCCCAGTTAATCATTATCAGCGTGATGCGGTGTTTGCAGGTGGCTGTCCTATTGGGGGACACTCAGATGTTTCTCAAGCTCATAAGCAAACCAAAGGCGTTAATTTTTATCCAAATGATCAAGTCGAGCAAGGGGCCCCAGCTCCCAATTCGCAATTAGTTGCACCACCAATGCCACTTGAGCATGATGCTTGGGTTGGTCATCATGATCAATCTGGTGAAGATTATTATTCCCAAGCGGGGGCATTATTTGGTTTGATGAGTGATGAACAAAAACAACAGTTGGTTACGAATATTGCTGGTGGTTTGTCGCATGCTACACAATCAGTACAACAAAGAATGTTAGAGCAGTTGGCTAAAGCTGATAAGAATTATGCTGAAGGTGTTAAAAAGTTGCTGAGTTAATTGAAGAGTGGTTTCGAAAGGTAGCCAAATAATTTTATTTTTATTTGGCTACTCTTATTTTAAATTAGCCCTGCTAATAGATAATATAATCGTTTAATTTGGGGTATGAGTAATATTTTTATTAACCAAATAGCCTCCATTACTAATCCCCATTAAGGTGAGTAAGCCTTGATCAATTGGTTGAAAAGAAATTGATTCCATGAGTATATCACCGTGAATCATCATGTTAGTCATACTTGCTATATAAACAGCAGCGACAACAACGGTAAATAAAAACATTTGTAATCTGGCAAGTTCAATTGAATGTCGGTTACCTACTTCTTCGCCTTTAAACATATCTGAGAAGTCGGCTTCTTCACTTTTGGGATTGCAATATAATAAACCTTTGCTTTGTTTTAATACATCATCAACACTTTTGTTTAGACTTTTGGCGACTACTTGTGTTGCATCTTTAGTTTTTTGGCTGTTTTGGGCATCTTTATTTCCTTTATTACTTGCAATTAAAGGGCTACCGACCATTGCTGATACTTGAATACCTAATAAAGTCCATATTTCCCAAGGAATCTGTATATTCATCGGGTTAAAAACCATTTCACTCTTCACTCTAGCCATAACAAGTGCGGCGAAGAAAGAAATAATAATGATAGTCCAAAGCGTCATTTGAAAACGAGACAAACTGATAATATTTTGATCATTGATCAAAACACCAAAGTAGCAATTGTTAATTTTTTTTCCAAGACAGAGAATAAAAATTACTATTAAAGCCATTATGGCAATCCAGCTTGATTTTATCGGAAAGATATATCCCGCTAAAACAATTCCAACTAAAGCAAAGAACATGATAAAACTAAGTAGTTTTTGATTTTCCATAGCTGTTCCCTATGTTTATTGTGTAATATGTTCAACTTGTTTTTCTAATTTATTGAGCTCATTTTTGATTTTTTTTATTTGCTGTAGTAAGGCTTTTTTTAAATCATTTTGTGGTGTATCGCTTTTATCTATTACTGCATAAATAGGTCGGTGATCACTTTTTTGATATTTACCCGTTGTGCAATAACTCGTTTCCTGAAATAAAATTTTTGCAATATTATTGGGGTTAGTTA
This sequence comes from Aliikangiella litoralis, assembly GCF_052495765.1. The sequence goes on from NZ_CP199292.1 coordinate 1,985,455, forward strand.
ACTCTTTTGAGATAAAAACAAAGTCTAACACGCTATTATATTTTTGGTTACACTGAGTGCGCACAAGTTTTTGAGGTTTTACCCACTGAAAAGTATTGTTTTTAATCATATTATCATAGCCTTTATCGTGATTATTTGCGCCATTATTAACATCCCAATCAAAGTTATAATCTCCCATTGCTATAATTGGGAGCGATTGCTGAGCTGCCCATTGATTAAGCATTGTTGCTTGTTGATGACGTTTGCTTTTTTTGGAACGATAAAGGTGGTTAACCATTACTAATAGTTCTTTATTGGTTGCTTTATTTTTGAAGTGCCCAACTAATGGTGCCCTCACACCACCACCTAGATTAATATGATTGAGCTCAATGGTGTCTATTAGCTGGTATTGACTTGAATTGTAAATGATTTGTAATCGATCAGAACCACCAGTTTCACCAAGTATAGAAGCATAGCTGATGTTTTCATTTTTTTCAGCGGCTGAAAGCAATTTGTTAACCCAAAGGGGATCAACTTCTGAAAAGCCATAAAAGTCGATATCATTAAGTTGATCGAAAGATTGAACCAAAGTGCTTATTTGGGCACCATCCGATTCTAAATTCCAGCTAATGACCTTGATTTCAGACCAACAATTGCTGGCCGAAACGAATAATAACGCAAAGAGTATTGAGCGGAGCATAGTGATATATTCCTATTTAATGAGGAAGTATAGTAAAGCACATATTAGCACTAAAATTGAGCTATATAAAAAGCTGGTAATATTGTTATTTGGGCTAATTTCATGTGTTGGTGTTGTCTTTTACTCAATTGATAAAAACTTTATGAAACTATTAGACTTAGTTGACGGTTATTACCGAGCGGCGTAGTAATTTATAATTGAAGCATCTACATGAATTTTTTATTATGGTGTTTTATGGAAATGATCGTAATCGAGAGAGTGTATGAAAATTGATTGGAATGTTATTAGTTCAATTGCTACTTCTATTGGTTCAATTGCAACAGCAATTGGTGTATTTTTTGGTGCATGGCAAATTAGGTTATCTAAAAAGCAGTCACAAGCTGGGTTCGAAGATAGCCTTGATCAACAATATCGTCTATTAACAATGGAGTTACCGGTTGATGTATTGATAGGAAAAGAAGTAAGCGATAAAGATAAAAATCATGTACGTGAATTGATATTCAATTATTTAGACTTAACTAATGAACAAGTATATTTGCGTGCTAAAGGGAGGATTTCAACTCATACCTGGAATTCTTGGTGTTCGGGGATTAAAGGGCATTTAAATAGGCCAGCATTTAAACAGGTTTTTGAAGAAGTGAAGCAAGGCAGTAGTTTTACTTATTTAGAAAAATTGGTTGCTGATGAATTTAACTCTGATCCAAAGCATTGGTATTCTTAAGCATACCAATGCTATTAAAATTGCTATTGTTATTGTCTTAGACGATAACCTGTTTTAAATATCCACCAGATAAAGCCTAAGCATAAGAACATAAACATTAAAGTCATTCCCACGCTAATTCCAATATGTACGTCTGCAACCCCATAAAAGCTCCAACGGAAACCACTAATCAGATAAACCACAGGATTAAATAAAGTGATTTTTTGCCATATAGGGGGCAACATGCTAATTGAATAAAAGCTACCGCCTAGAAATGTCAGTGGTGTAATAACCATTAATGGGATCACTTGTAGCTTTTGAAAATTGTCAGCCCAGATACCAATAATAAAACCAAACAAACTAAAGGTAATTGCTGTTAATAGCAGGAAGCCTGCCATCCAAAATGGGTGGGCTATTTCATAATCAACAAAAAAGCTCGCGGTTATTAAAATAAGTAAGCCTAAAACGACTGATTTGCTGGCTGCTGCACCGACATATCCAATAACTATTTCAACATAAGACACCGGGGCAGATAATACTTCATAAATTGTGCCTGAATATTTTGGGAAAAATATACCAAATGAGGCATTAGAAATACTCTCGCTGAGCAAGGCTAACATCATTAAGCCAGGAATAATAAACGCACCATAGCTAATTCCATCTATATCGCCCATACGTGAACCAATAGCAGAACCAAATACGATAAAGTAGAGAGAGGTTGATAAAACTGGAGAGGCAATGCTTTGCATTAGCGTACGTAAAGTACGTGCCATTTCAAACTGATAAATGGCTTTAATAGCATAAAAATTCATGATTTTTCCTTAACGAGATTAACAAAAATATCTTCTAAAGAATTTTGGGTTGAATTAAGATCTTTAAAGTCTATATCGTGTTTATTGAGCTGCCGCAATAAATCTGCAATGCCTGTATGTTCGCTCTGCGCATCAAAGGTATAAACTAATTCATTACCATCATTAGTTAACTCTAATGGTAGATGTTTAAGTTCATTTGGTATGGAGTTTACAGGGTTTTGTAAATGTAAAGTTAATTGACGTTTACCTAATTTACGCATCAGTTCTGTTTTATTTTCTACTAACAATATTTCTCCATTAGTGATAACACCAACACGATCGGCCATTTCTTCTGCTTCTTCTATATAGTGAGTGGTTAAAATAATTGTTGCGCCATTATCTCTTAACCCTCGTACCATATCCCACATGTCACGGCGTAATTCTACATCAACACCAGCGGTAGGTTCGTCTAAAAATAATATTTGGGGTTCATGTGATAACGCTTTTGCAATCATTACGCGACGTTTCATTCCACCAGATAATGCCATCATTTTTGAGTTGCGCTTATCCCAGAGCGATAGTTGTTTCAGTATTTTTTCAATATAAGTTGGGTTAGCTGGTTTACCAAATAAACCACGGCTAAAATTGACGGTAGTTTTTACATTTTCAAAGGCTTCAGTTGTTAACTCTTGAGGCACTAGCCCTATTTTTTCTCGTGCGGCCCTAAAGTCGGTGACAATATTATGCCCATCGGCTAATATTTCACCGCTGCTCGGGTTTACTATGCCACATATACTACTAATTAATGTAGTTTTTCCTGCACCGTTTGGGCCAAGCAATGCAAAAATTTCGCCACGATTTATATCGAGGTTTATATTTTTTAGTGCTTGAAACCCTGAGTTATAGGTTTTGTTAAGGTTCTTAATAGAAATAATTGGCTGCACTATTGGGTCCTTAAAATAATTGTATTTTATTTGCTTGACAGATTAACCATATTTTATTGGTCAATGGTTCTAAAGTATACCAACTATTGTAATGAAATTAGTTCTTTTGAAAAATTTAGTCACACTTACTTTTAACATTCGTTTACTGTACATTCGGTTATTAAGTGTTATTTCAGGTGATTTCAAATAAGTCAATTTGCTGACTTCCTGGTGAAGTAAATAAACTGGTATCAAGCGTTTGTGTTCTTTTTCGTTGAGTATTAAGGCCTGCCTTATGACAGGCTAAATTAAAACGTTGTTTGATTAATTTTGCCAAAACACCCTGACCGCTCATTCTATCGTTAAATTCAGGAGTATTTAATTTTCCTTGTCTCATTTGAGTGAGATAATTTAATACCTTTTGTTTTTTTAATGGGTAGTGGGTTTCAAGCCAATGAATAAAAAGCGGCTTCACTTCATATGGAAGTCTTAATAAAATGTAAGCTGCATTTGAAGCTCCTTTTTGACTAACCTGCTCAATTATCATTTCAATTTCATCATCATTTAGCCCTGGAATGACTGGGGCAACTAATGTTGTGACTGGGATATTATTAGATGAGAGTTTTTCTATTGTTGCTAGTCGAGACTGCGGGCTGGCTGTTCTAGGTTCCAGTGTGCGTTTCAAAGAGTTTTTTAACGTTGTTACACTCACTGCAACCGATACTAAGTTTTTATCTGCCAATTCTGTTAATAGGTCTAGGTCACGAAGGATAAGTTGACTTTTAGTAATAATTGAAACTGGATGTTTATACTGAATAAAAATTTTGAGTAGCTGACGAGTGATTTTGAGGTTTTTTTCTACAGGCTGATAGGCATCTGTATTCGCACCTATAACAATGGGCTGACATTGGTAGGAACGAGAGTTAAATTTTTTCTTTAACAACTCAGCCGCATTCGGTTTGTAAATAATTTTTGACTCAAAATCATAGCCCGGAGAGTAGTCCCAATAAGCATGGCTTGGTCTTGCATAGCAATATATACAACCATGTTCACACCCTCTGTATGGGTTAATCGTTTGACTGAAAGGAACATCGGGTGATTGATTAGTTGTAACAATTGTTTTGGCTTGTTCTTCGAATAGCTCAGTTATGTTAGTCGCTTCATCTGATTCATACCACCAGACGTCACTCAGTTCTAAGTGCTTGTTTTTACTAAAGCGGTGTTCAATATTAGTGGTAACAGCTCTATTTTTGTCGCGACTCTTAGTCATTGAATTATTTAAACTTAGTTATTTTTAAAGAAGCTAATATTTAATACTACACTAAATATTATTTTTTAGCTACTTGTATGAGTAGTTGTTTTCTGTGTGTTTTCAGAGGGGAATTTATTTGAGATACCGATAACAAGTGTGTAAGCTACAATATATTAGCTGTAGTTAGCTGGTTGGAAAATGCACATCACAGAAGGTTTAATGAAAGAGTTGCTTATCTTTTAACTTTAAGTGCTATCAACTAGTTTAAGTATTGGCGAGTAGAGAGAGTGAGCTTGTTCCTCAAATTGTTAGTTGCGTTTGTATTGATGGTAGCGGAAATAGAATCATTGATGGATAGGTTGGATTCCAATAGAGCCCAATTATCCGCAGCTCAAACATACATTTACAGAAAGTAGTCGTTTGGATTTATGTAAAGAACCGTTATTATTAAAGAACAAAGGTGTCGGTAAAGCAAAATAATCAACATAGGGCATTTGGAATGGAACACGAATATGATAGTTTAATATATCAAGCTAAAATTCAACAAAAAATAGCCGAAAAATTTTTATCAAAAAACTTTTCGGTTCCTTTTTTAGCTAAGCAAATGAAATGCAATGAAAGAACATTGCATCGAAGATGTAGAAAGCATTGCCAAAAGCCACCTTCTGAGGTTATTCAAGAGTTTAGAATTAATATTGCAAAAGAACTTGTGTTAGACGGTATAGTGTCAGATATTGTTGCAAAACAAGTTGGCTATCGTTGCACGTCAGCATTTCTTACGGCGTTTAAAAAGGAAGTAGGGGTTAGCCCTCAAAATTATCTCCTTCAACTTAAAAAGATAGATAAAGTACATGACAAAAATATAGTAAGAAAGCCAAAAAGGTGACTGCGGCTTTGGCTTCACGTTAACTAAAAAATCAAAGTTTTCGAAGGAAACTAAAAATTAAAGTTCTTTCTCAGAAGATGAGGTGAAATCAGATAGTTGGAAATAAAGCGGTGTAGCAATATAGGAAATACGCATGGATAAAATTGAGAAACAAACAGATTTATTATTAACCAGTATTGGGTTAGTTGACAAAAAAGAAATGTATCGAACTGCAATTTCTGAATATTTTCAGCAAGGTATAGAAAATAGACAAGTCGTTTATAAGAGAGGAACTTTATATTTCTATAATAATGGGATTGTCGAAAAAGCGTTACCTAGCCAACATGACAAATTGAATGACTTGATTTACTTATTTGATGGTATTAAAGTTACCAAAGCTTCAGCGAAAATGTATACGGGTAATAATTATGCGACTTCAGGTTTAGCGGCTCAGGGTGGGGCATCTAACAATAATAATAACAACAATAATAATAACAACAATGGCAATAATAATGGATGAGTACATTAAGTGAATATTTATTTTATTATTGCAATAGCATTGACGGTGTTTTTTGCTTATTGGTTTTATCGAGTGGTTCGTCAAATATCAACAAACGCTAAGTTGAAAAAAAGTTTGCTTCGTGCACAACCTTTATCTAAGCAATCTAGCGTTGGTGATTATGTGTCATTTACAGGAAAACTTTCTACACCAAAGTTGAACGATCCAATTAGTCAAAAAACTTGTGGTTATTGGGCTATTTGGGTTAGAGGTGTCTTTACTCGTAAAAAGAAAAAGCCGAATAAGGGGATGCAGACACATCGTTCTTTAATTCTCAATTTAAGCTCCGAAGAGGCCCCTTTTATGGTGGCCAACGGTCGAATATCTGCACAAATGGGGTTTAAGAAAAACTTCAAGTTAATTTTTAATCCGCTAATTAAAACAATTAAATCAAGACAAAAACCTTTGCTAAAAGGTATAGAAAATGTTGACCCAAGTATTTGGAAAAGTAAATATCAATCGTATCAGTCAGATATTTTAACATTGCCTTCTGAAAGTTTTTTGACTCTTTGGGGGAAGGTTCAGGTAAAAAATAGCCATAGTTTTATATTGACAAGCAGTGAAAATAAAAAAGAGCCACCATTAATTTTTTGTGGCATGAAAAAGCAAATGTTCAGTTTGTTGGGTTCTCAAGCATTATGGTTAACGTTTTTTCTATTATGGATTTTAGGGTGTATAGCATTGATATGGCTTTGGGTCGTCAATAATGCTGATGCTCATCTTAAACTGATTGCTATTGTTATAAGTGTTGTTGGAACTTTTTTTTTAAACCGGAAAATCAAGAACGTTTTTAAGAAAAAGAGCCTTTGATAATGCTAGTTAAAAATGAAATGATAACCCCAACTAAATTTATCCATTTACTTTATGCCCCGACTAATTTTTGTAATATGGGTTGTAAATATTGTTATTTAGGTTCTGGTACTGATGAGTTGACCAAAAAAGATACAATTATTAGTACATTAGAATATACGCTAAAAGCATTTCTTAAAGAGAATACCTTGCCTTTTAATTTGTCTTTTCATGGTGGTGAGGCAACGGCAATTCCTAAAAGCTTATTAAAAACGTTGTTTCAAATTTCTCAACGTCATTACGCCCGTTATTCTGATGTGATAAAAAAAGCAGGGTATCCTCTTAATCCAATACATATTAAAACTAACTTATACAATTTTGATCAGCTGTACGATTTATTTGATGAGTATCAGGTTAGCGTGAGTGCTAGTATTGATTTGCCATTACGTCTTCATGAAAAATATCGAACTGATAAAAAAGGTAATAGTACTCTAGAAAGGATTACACGAAATTTAAAGCTATTAGCTAATTATCCTCATCATAAAAAAATCTCGTGTGTTGTTACTCAAGAACATTTTAATCATATTGATGAATTGATTGCTGATATTAAATTAATACACTATCAATTCGGGTTAGATATGACTAAGTTTAACGTGATGTTTTCATTTGATAGTGATAAAAATACAGAAAAATTTTCTGAACAATATCCTGGTACTGAAATGCTCTCCCAAGAGCAACAAGTCATTTTTTATCAAGCCTTAAAAGAGGCTTTTGTTGGGACCGCTCTAGAAAGTGGTTTTAGAAAACATTGGTTTAAAGAGTTTACTCCTGAGTTTTGTTGTAGTGCGGTTAATTGTGGAGATAAGTTTTTTTTACTACAAAGCAATGGTGATGTTTATGCTTGTCCTAGAGGACAGTCATCAGAAAAGTTTTATTATGGTAATGTGTTTAAAAATAGTGTGAGTGAAATTCAGAACAATGGATGGCAGACTATTGAGACGATTGAAAATATGCTAGATGCTGATGAGGAATGTTTTAATTGTCATTATATTCCCTATTGCAACCAAGGCTGTGTTTTTGTTCGAGAACAAACCGGATTGAAAAAAAGTTATACTTGCCTTTTGCAAAAAGAGATTTATAAAGATGATGTTGAGCGTTATCCTGCTTATAGTGATGAATATATACAGCAATATGTTAAAGAGTATAAATATCAAAACAATATAAAAAGTTTTAAACCCGAAGAGCTTGAAATATCAAAAAGTAGCGCCATTACTCCTGAGTTGCAAGATGAAAAAAACTCACTGGCTAAGCTGGTTGAAAGTGATAACATTTTACAAAGTATTTATAATGAAAAATTAGTTCATTTGTTGGTTGATGAAACTTCGTATAACCTGCGTAGTCCGGTTATTAGTAATTTGGCTGATGTTGTCGCATTAGATATTAGTAGTTCTACCATATTAAAAGTCCATCAAGATATATTTAGTGTTAATTGTAATGAGCCTGTGACTAATACATTACACTTAATGCTGTTGCGAAATACAATGGTGACTTATGGTGATGAAAAAAGACTTAAACAAGAACATATCGTTGATTATAGTATTTATACGAATAGTTTTGTTCAGCAATCGAAATTGATTGATGGCTTTTACCATTTTAATTTGCAGCCTTTTTTTAAACAACATCAAATACTTTTTTTGGACAATATACGCAATAATCTTTATGTTACAACTCGCACAATGCGTGAATACCATTATCAAAAACAAAAAAAGAATGCTTTTTATCATATACAAGCAATTAACTTACCTTTTCCATTTATTGAGTTCTATTGGCAAAAACCAAGGATTAATGTTAAGACGTTATGATCCGAGCTTTGCTTCGATAATCTCCAGGAGTTATACCGACAACTTGTCGAAACTGTCTAATAAAGTGGGCTTGATCATAAAATCCCGCACAAGCGCCTATTTCTGTCAGACTTTGTGCTAGCGGTGCTTGTTTTAGCAAAGAGCGAGAATATTCAACTTGTTGAATTTGGCTATATTGTTTAGGCAGTAAACCGAGGTGGCATTTAAAGTGACGATCGAGTTGTCGTTGACTGAGATTTAATATATCACTTAGTAAGCTAACTGGCTTTTGTCCATGATGTTTTCTTATCCAGTTAAGCGCACTGTGTAAACGTTTGTTAGTTAGGGGAGAATCTTTTAAAAGTGATAATAAGACTTTATCAAGTAAAGAGACTCGGTCATCTATTGAGTTTAAATGATAAAGCTGCTCGGTTATAGTGTTATTGAGTGGCGATAGGGATAGCTGATTAATATTAATGTTTGTATCCAGTAACTCATATAAAGGCACAGATAAAATTTTATGTCCGCCGCCAGGATGAAAGCGGATCCCGATAGTCTCGGTTATTCCTGTTAATTGCAACTGATTAGTTTGTCGTGTCGGGCCTGTAATGACTGCATTTTGTTTGACTAATTGGTCATCAAGTTTAATCGGGGCTTTTAAATTAAAAATAATGCCGCTACCACCTTCAGGGTGCATATATTCTGGCGGTAAGCTGTTCGCGTGGCTATTAACCTGAATATGCCAATAACACTGTACATAGGGCCTTAAGGCTACATGAGGAACAAAGCTTCGAAATCCAAGGTGAGTCAGTGGTTTCATCGTTTTGTTATCAGTTGTGAATAAATGATAGCAGTATACCAAACTAGTCATAGAACGGATATATCGTTACTTATTACCAATGTCCAAAATATACAATTCAGTCAATTTATCTCACGATAAACTCTCTTTTTATATTAAATACTGATGGGAAAGTTATATGCCTGTTCAATTGAATTATTGGAAAGTCGCGCCTGAAGCACTTGGATTACTAACCAGTATTGAAAAGTACTTAAAACAAGCGTTTAAAGATAACAAAGATGAGCAAATTTTATTTGAGCTAGTTAAAACACGAATATCGCAAATTAATCAATGTGCATATTGCATTGATATACATACCAAAGATGCTCGTGCCCTGGGTGAAACAGAGCAACGTCTTTATGCATTAAATGCTTGGCATGAATCGCCTTATTATTCTGCCAAAGAACGAGCAGCATTAGCTTGGGGGGAAGCGGTAACCTTGCTTGGTGAGCAAGGGCCAACGGATGAACTGAGAGAACACATGCGAAAATTTTTTGATGATAAGTCGATTGTTAATTTCACCTTGGCAATTACGACCATTAATACATGGAATCGGTTAGCCATTAGTTTTGGGGCAGATGTGGGAAGTTATGAAGTTGGTCAGTTTGATATCTAAAAATGATTCATTTTAACGTTTAGGATGTTTGTGATGAAAAATAGAGTTTTGTGTTTAAGTTTGTTTTGGCTTAGTTGTTTTAATGTAGCTTTGGTTCAGGCTTATGAACCATTGGCTATTAGTTTTCCGGCAACTGATATTAGCGGTACCAAGTTATCGACTCAGCAGTCGCTAGGCAAAAAGCCAATTTATATCAAGTTTTGGGCTAGTTGGTGTGTGCCATGTAATGAGCAAATGCCACATTTTGTTGAGGCATACCATCAGTATGGCGAGCAAGTCGAATTTCTCTCAGTGAATATTGATATTAATGATGATAAGGCTGCTGTTGAGTCGTTGATTAAGAAATATGGGTTAACAATGCCTACAGTGCAAGATCATGGTGGCCAATTGAGTAAAGAGCTTGATTTGTTAGGAACACCAATGCACATATTGATCAACCGAAGCAAGGAGCTGGTTCATCGCGGTCATGAAGTTGATGCCATTTTAAAAAAGCGATTAAAAATATTAGCCGTACAGGATACAAGCTTGGCAACACTTAGTTTAACTGGTTTGAAAAAAAAGGCCCAACAAGAACTTGTTAATATTGATCAAAATGGGGTTACGGTTTTGCATTTTACTTCAAGTTGGTGTGATTGGTATTTGGCTGAATCCCGCCCAGCTCAAAGTAAAAATTGTATTCAGGTACAAAAGTGGATGAATAGTCTTAAACAGAAAAACAACAACTTGAATATTAAAGGTGTTATCTCTCGGTTATGGACTGAAGAAAAAGATGTATTAGAATTTAAAAATAAAAACCAAATCAAATACCCGTTGTTTTTGGATAAAAGTAACCAAACGTTTTTACATTATAAAGTTAATAAATTACCAACTTTATTGGTATTAAATAAAGGTCAGGTTGTTTTAAGAGTTCAGGATTTTGCGGAGCGTGTAGAAGTCGAAAAAATGCTGAAAAAGTTAATGAAATAATGATTTAACCTCTAAAGGAATAGAGGTTTGATTTTTTTGTTTTTATAGGCTAGCAGGTAAAGTTGCTTATGAACGCTTAATATTTATTTTCAATGAGTTGGTTATACTTCGTTGAAAGTCGGTATTGTTGCGATGAAGCAAAAGCGTTATGGAAATGATTTTTTTATTACAATATTTATATAATTAAAAAATGCCTTAAAAATAACACCAGGTTAATTGATAACATGGCATGAAATTTAAAATATTGGTAACTATCATTCTTTTAAATTACCAATAATCACTTAACTACTTGATTTTTAGACATACTGCAAGTAGTTCTTTAACCCGATATTATCGATGTATTGTATTGCTACCAGTCCCTCGGGTGATTGTTCTTTAAATGATAAGTGACTCTTTGATTCACTATCGCTATCGAGTCTAATCTTTGTTGATGCTAAATTAATTTCATATCTCAAAAAGAGGTTTGATTGTGAGTAATAGTCGGAGTATAAGGTTAGTTACAAAAAAGAATGGATGATCGATTTTTGTAGTAATCTTTTGGTAGCAATCAAGATCAAACTGTTTTTTGATAAAGCTTACAACAACAAGATAAATGGCTTTTTTATCGTGTTATAACTTTCAATAAATACATTGTTGTAGTTGCTATTCAATTAAACTCCATTCAGATTATATATACTGACGCCGTATGTGCTGTAGAGCGGAAGGAATCGCAAGCTTATTAACTTAATTCTTAAATTCCTTCTACTCTCTATTTTTATTAAAACTTGTTATCAGTTCATTATGCTTGTGGAAAAAGTAGGGCGGTAGCGTGTTTTTAGGCCATTGAGCATTCATAACATAAACATAATTGTACTATTTTATACGGAGAATATTTATGCCAAAAATTATTACGACGAATAGTGTTTCAATTGCTGGAGGCCAAACTGTTTCTGTATCTTCTGATGCAATTGAAGCCGAAGCTACCAGTCAGATAGATGTCAATATTGAGCCAAATGCAACAGAAATTACTCTTGAAATACAACCAAGCCCTGCCGATCAAATTCATGTCTTACTTATTTCTTCTACATTTTATGGCAGCGATTTAACCTATAAGTTTAGTGATGGTGTAACTGACTCAAGCGCAATTACTTTAGATCTCCCTCAATCTTTTTCCGGCACAACACTGGCTCCCATTGTCAGTTTTGATCCTACACAGCTAAAAATGACGATGGCCGTTACTGGTGAAGA